>NZ_JABXWS010000015.1:0-19552 GCF_015594425.1 Novosphingobium sp. HR1a | reverse complement strand
TTCCCGACCCTCTACGCTTCGGGCCGCAACGGCTACGCCAGCTACGATGCGGACCGCCGCGAAGGCGACCTGACCCCGCTGTTCGAAAAGATCGTCGAGCACGTCCCCGCGCCGAACCTCGACGTCGACGCGCCGTTCTCGTTCCTCGCCACCCTGCTGGACCGCGACAACTTCATGGGCCGCGTCCTCACCGGCCGCGTCCAGTCGGGCACGTTGAAGGTCAACGACCCGATCCGCGCCATCGACATGGACGGCAAGGTCGTCGAAGTGGGCCGCGCCACCAAGGTGCTCTCGTTCCGTGGCCTCGACCGCGTGCCCGTGGAAGAAGCCCGCGCCGGTGACATCATCGCCCTCGCCGGTCTCGAAAAGGCGACCGTGTCGAACACCATCGCCGATCCTTCGGTCACCGAGGCGATCCAGGCGCAGCCGATCGATCCGCCGACCCTGGCGATGCGCTTCGCCGTCAACGACTCGCCGCTCGCGGGCCGTGAAGGCGACAAGGTCACCAGCCGCATGATCCGCGACCGCCTGATGCGCGAAGCGGAAACCAACGTCGCCATCCGCGTCACCGAATCGGCCGACAAGGACAGCTTCGAAGTCGCCGGTCGCGGCGAACTCCAGCTGGGCGTCGTCATCGAAACCATGCGCCGCGAAGGCTTCGAGCTCGGCATCAGCCGTCCGCGCGTGCTGTTCGGCACCGACGAAAAGGGCGGCCGCACCGAGCCTTACGAAACCGTCGTGATCGACGTGGACGATGAGCACTCGGGCACGGTCGTCGAGAAGATGCAGCGCCGCAAGGCCGAACTGACCGATATGCGTCCCTCGGGCTCGGGCAAGACCCGCATCACCTTCTCGGCCCCTTCGCGCGGCCTGATCGGCTACCATGGCGAGTTCCTCTCGGACACGCGCGGCACCGGCATCATGAACCGCCTGTTCGAGAAGTACGACGCCCACAAGGGCCCGATCGAAGGCCGCCAGAACGGCGTGCTGATCTCGAACTGCACCGGTGAAGCGGTCGGCTACGCTCTGAACTCGCTCGAAGATCGCGGCGTGCTGTTCATCAAGCCCCAGGAAAAGATCTACGAGGGCATGCTGATCGGCGAGAACGCCAAGACCGACGACCTCGAAGTGAACCCGATGAAGTCGAAGCAGCTGACGAACTTCCGTTCGACCGGCAAGGACGACGCCATCCGCCTCACCCCGCCGCGCGTGATGACGCTCGAGCAGGCCATCGCCTACATCGACGACGACGAGATGGTCGAAGTCACCCCGCAGTCGATCCGCCTGCGCAAGGTCCACCTGGACCCGAACGAGCGCAAGAAGCAGAGCCGCAAGAAGGAAAGCGCCTGATTTTGCCCTCCCCTGTGGTCGGGCTTTGAAAAGAGCGATCGCGGGGGGATGCATTACCGGTTGAATGAAAGGTCGGGGCGCCGAAGGGCGCTTCCGGCCTTTCGTGTTTTTGAAGCAGGGGGCATGACTGCAATGACGAGTTCCAACGCACCCTCGCCCACCCCGCACGGGCACGGCGAGGACATCTACGCCCTCTTCGTGGGCACGATCCATCTCGCGGTCGGGCTCGTGCTGCTGCGCGCGGCAGGGCTCGCGACAGGCGGTGTGGCGGGTGTCGCGCTGGTTCTCAGCTATGCGACGGGCTGGCCGGTGGGCCTGCTCTATGCGCTGATCTCGGCGCCGCTGATGGCGATCACCTTGCGCTCGATGAGCTGGCGGTTCCTGATAAAGACCGCCGTGGTGACGCTCGGCCTGTTCGCGATGACCGCCCTGGCCCCGATGGGCATCGACATCGCCCGGGTGAGCGACCCGGTTGCAGCGGCCGTCGGCGGCAGCGTCATCGGCATGGGCGCGCTCGCCCTCGCCCGCCATGGGGCGGCAACGGGCGGCTCGGGAGCGCTGGTGCTATGGCTTTATCGCACGCGCGGATGGAATGCCGGCCGCACCCAGCTCATCATCGACGGTACGGTGCTGCTGTTCGCGGCGTCACGGCTCGATGCGGTGCGCATGGGCTGGTCGCTGCTGGGCGTCGCGGCGACGGCAGGCATCCTCTGGGCCTGGCACCGCCCGGGCCGCTACACCGGATACTGAAAAGAGGGCCGGCCCTGCCCGGCCGGCCCTCCCCCCGTTTGCCCCGCAAGGCCAAGTGATCAGAACGCCGCGGACAGCGAGAACACCACGGTCGAGCCGGAGATCTGCGAACCGTTCTTGGAAGAGGAGAAGTTCGGCTTCAGGTAAGCCGATTCCGCCTTCGAGATGTCGGTATCGATGTAAGCCACGCCCAGCACGACCGGGCCGACCGCGAGGTCCGCGCCGAGCATCCAGTCGAGATAGCTGCCCGTCGGCGCCACGCTGGTGCCGTTGGGGCCAAGGCCGGAGTTGCCGTTCGAATAGCCCAGGTGTGCCTTCAGGGTCAGCGGCGTGTTGGGAATGCCGGTGCTGGCATCGCCCCAGAGGTAGAAGTTGTCCGACTTGGCGCCGGGTGCATCGGGAATGCCGGTCGCGTAGGAATCGGCGTCCAGATACCAGCGACCGAGCGCTTCCTGCTTGGGCGCATAGGCCGCGCCGACGAGCAGGTTTGCCGGACCGACCGAGCCCGAAACCTTGACGTAGGGTTCAGCGAAATCGGTGATGTCCGAGCCGCCCGGATACATGTACCAGGTCACGCCGACGTCCACCTTCACGCCCGGCGTCACTTCGGCCGCGAAACCGCCGTAGATGTCGAGTTCGGTGTTCGAGCCGCCGAAAGTGCCCCAGCCCGAAAGGTTCGAACCCCAGGTGCCGACGTAGAGCCCGCTTTCATGCGTAACCGAGACGCCGCCCTGCACCGCGAGTTCCTTGTCGGACTGCGACACACCGCGGAAACGGTAGTCGGTGACGAGCCCGACGCTGCCCGCGATGGTGAATTCGCTGGGGGCTTCCTCCTGCGCCATCGCGGGAGTCGCAGCAAACGCGGCTGCGAGGCCGGCGACGCCGGCAAAGAGACGAAACTTCATAGTCGGAACACCCTCATGTTACTGTTGTAGCATGTTCCGTCCTGCGGCCTGCAAGCCGGGCTCCGCTGCGTGGCGAGCCCGTTTCATGCCGGCAGGTTCATGGATATGGCGCCGACCTGTCTATATTCTTGCCTTATCGTAACGAACTGTTGCTGAATTCTGCAGCGCAACAAGTGTGGTTGCGTAGCAACACAAGCACGCCGTCACGATATTGCCGAGTATCTATGCAGGCCAATTCGCTCTGCGATCAGAAAACGGCACCGTGCAAAAGAAAGCGGGCGGAAACGCTTACGCGCTCCGCCCGTAGGTTAGAGGGCCGGGTGTGAGGGTTCCCGGCCCGCCAGGTGTTCGATCAGATCGTCAGCTGGCCAGCGGCAGCGGGCGCAGGATGGCATCGGGACCGGTGATCCGGTCGCGCTGGCCACCCTGGCGGCGGCGGCTGATCCATTCGGACAGCGTCTCCGCCGTGGTATGGTCCATCGCCTTGACCAAGCCTAGGTCGAGGTGGACCGGACGGTTCGCCGGCTGCTTCTCCAGCACCGCGTTCAGGCGAGTGAGCCCGACGAAGGTGGCCGCACCGTTCAGTTCCACGCGGGTCGCCTCGCCCTCGTCATGCTCGGCGACCTTGAGCCGCAGGTGCTTGTAGTGCGGCAGCAGCTCGACGACCGAGAGCGCCAGGCCGACGAGCACGCCGGTCAGCAGGTCGGTGGTGACCACCAGCACGAAGGTCGCGGCCCAGATCGCTGCGGGCAGCGGACCATGCGCCTTGAACAGGTGCGTGACGTGCTTGAGGCTGACGAGCTTCCAGCCGGTGACGACCAGCACGCCGCCGAGCGCGGCCATCGGCACTTCGCGCAGCAGCCAGGGCAGCAGCGCGACGAAGCCGAGGATCCACACGCCATGGAAGATCGTCGAAAGGCGGGTCTTTGCACCTGCCTGCACGTTCGCCGAGGAGCGCACGATCACGCCCGTCATCGGCAATGCGCCGAAGACGCCGCACAGGAAGTTGCCGATGCCCTGCGCGCGCAATTCCTTGTCGTAGTGGGTACGCACGCCGTCATGCATGCGATCGACGGCAGCCGCCGAGAGCAGCGTCTCGGCGCTGGCGATGAAGGCGATGGCGACGGCTGCGACGAGCAGCGCAGGCTGGCTCAGCGGCGCGAACCAGGCGGCGCTGGTCGGCAGGCTGAAAGCCGAGGCGATCGAGGCAGGCACCTCGATGCGGGCGACGTCCAGGCCCATGCCCCAGGCAACCGCCGTGGCGGAAACCACGCCGAGCAGCGCGCCGGGAACCAGACCCATCGACTTGGGACGCAGCTTTTCCCACGCGAGCATGACGGTGATCGTCAGCACGCCGATCAGGAGCGCCATTTCGGTTGCAGCCGCATTGGTGAAGTCGAGGCCAAAGACGCGCGCGGGCATCGCCGCGAGGTTCTGGAGGCCGCTCGACAGCGGCTTGGCGTCGAACAGGATGTGGAACTGGCCGATGACGATCAGCGCGCCGATACCCGCCAGCATACCGTGGACGACAGCCGGGCTGATCGCGCGGAACAGCCCGCCGAGCCTGAGCGCACCGGCAATCAGCTGGAGCACGCCTGCCAGAAGCAGCACGGGGCCAAGCGCCTCGAGTCCGTTCTCGCGAACGAACTCGAAGACGATGACCGCAAGGCCGGCCGCCGGGCCGCTGACCTGCAGCGGCGAACCCGCCAGCAGGCCGACGACCACGCCGCCGATGATGCCGGTGACGAGGCCCCTTTCAGGCGGCACGCCCGAAGCGATGGCGATGCCCATGCACAGCGGCATGGCGACCAGGAACACGACGATCGACGCCGTGAAATCGCGGCCGAAGTGGGAGAAGAGGCCTTGGCGGCCGTCTCCCACGCCAGAGGAAACCGAGGTCATTCTGCCGCTTCTGCGTATTCGGTGGCAAAACGGCTGCGGGCGGCGAGAGCAACCGGCAGGTCACGGTCTTCGCGCAGCGGCACGAACTCGCCGGTGTCGCCGTTGAGGCCAAGGACCTGACCGGCGTGAATGTCGACCATCCAGCCATGCAGCGTGATCTCGCCGCGCGCGATGCCCGCAGCAACGGCCGGATGCGTGCGCAAGTGGCTGATCTGGGCGATGATGTTCTCCAGCGTGATCGCGCGGACGCGGTCCTTGCCCTGAAGGTCGGAATGGCAGGCGCTGACGATGTTCTCGGCCGCGGCGCCGTGCTTGAGCCAGGCGGCGACGTTCGGCATCGCCTCAAGGCCGGTGGGATCGGACAGCGCCTTCATCGCGCCGCAGTCCGAGTGGCCGCAGACGATGATGTCGCGCACGCCGAGCGCCATGACCGCATATTCGACGGTCGAGGTGACGCCGCCGTTGAGCGTCGCGTAAGGCGGCACGATGTTTCCGGCGTTGCGGCAGACAAACAGATCGCCGGGCTCGGCCTGCATGATCTGCTCGGGCACGATGCGCGAATCGGCGCACGAGATCATCAGCGCCTTGGGCGACTGGCCGTGCGTGGTCAGCTTGCCGAACAACTCGCTGCTGGCGGGGAAGAGGGTCTTCTCGAAGTTGAAGACGCGACCGATCAGTTCGTTCACTGGAACACCTTTCTTTTATCCACTGCCGTCAGCGCACGCACTGCGGCTCACTGTGGAAAGCTAGGTGCCGCGCTTGTCGCTGAGCGTGCGCGAACGTTACGAAAGTTTGCTGCGATGCAGCGTGTGTGAACTCCGGGTCAGTCCGTACCCATGGGCAGGCGGATGGTCGCCCGCAGTCCGCCTTCGGGCCGGTTGCGCAAGTCCAGCGTGCCGTTTTCCGTGCGCACGGCCTTGCGCACGATCGGCAGGCCGAGGCCCATTCCGGCGGTGTCCCGCGCCCGCGCCGTGTCGAGGCGGACGAAAGGCTGGAGCGCGTCGGTGATGCGATCGTCGGGGATGCCGGGGCCGTCATCGTCGACGGTGATCTCCACCGCCCCCCCGTCCCGGCGCACGCTGACGCGAACATTGCCGCCGTAATGCAGCGCGTTCTCGATGAGGTTCGACAGGGCCCGGCGGATCGGCACGGGCCGCACTTTGACTTCCAGGCTGGACACGCCGGAATAGGTCGCGTCGGCGCCATGATCGGCAGCGGTATCGACCAGTGTTTCGGCCATGACGGCGATGTCGATGCGCTCCGCCGGGATCGAGCGGCCGTCGCTGTCGACATAAGCCTGGATCGAATCGAGCAGCATGCGCATCTCGTCGATGTCGTGGTTCAGGCCGTCGCGCACTTCGGGATCGACGCTCTCGTCGTCGAGCCGCAGCCTCATGCGCGCGAGCGGGGTCTTGAGATCATGTCCGATCGCCAGCATCGTCTGGGTGCGGTCCACCAGCGACTGGTGGATGCGTTCCTGCATCTCGTTCAGCGCGCGGATAAGTTCGCGCAGCTCGTCCGGTCCGCGTTCGGGCACCGGACGCGGCGGACCGGAGCCGAGATGGCGGGTCGCGCCGATCAGGGTGCGCAGGGGCTTGAGCGTGGTGCGTACCAGCACCCAGGCAAGCGCGAAGAGCAGCAGCGTGGGCAGCACCAGCCCGGCGATCCGGCCCAGCGTCAGCTTCCACGCCGACTTCGCATGCGTATGGAACTTCACGAGGCTGTTGTCGGAAAGCCGGATCGAACCGCCGATGTTCCCCTTGCCCGGCAGCTCCTCGAGGTGAAGCTCGAGATCGGCCATGGCGAGTTCGGGCTGAAGGGCGACGACCTGCGCGCGCAGGTTGGTCAGCCCTAGGCTACCGCGGCGGCGGGTGCCGGGTGCGAACCAGTGCAGCTGGAAGCGGTCGGTACTGAGGACGTGGGCGATCTGGTCGCGCTCGCCCGCCTCGGCATGTTCCATCGTCCGGCGCGCGAGGACGAGGTTCTCGGCGATGCGCTCGGCATCGTCGCGCCGCAGCATGAAGGAATCGACACGCTCGAACAGGAAGGAGTTCGCCACGAAGTCGATAATGACGACGACCAGCAGCACCGCGAGCAGCCGCTCGGGCAGGCCCATCCGCCTGAACAGGGCGACGAACCTGCCTGCCATCAGGTGCGGATCACTTCCGCCTTGAACATGTAGCCAACACCGCGAACGGTGACGATCGGGGATTCGGAGCCCTCGGCCTGCAGCTTGCGGCGCAGGCGGCTGACGAGCACGTCGATCGAGCGATCCGAACTGTCGCCGATGCGCGAGCGCGAAAGCTCCATCAGGCGTTCACGCCCGAGCACTCGCTGCGGGTATCCCAGGAAGGTGGAAAGCAGGTCGAACTCGGCGCCGGTCAGATCGACGATCGCACCGCTGGGCGAGCGCAGTTCGCGCCGCGCCATCGAGACTTCCCAGCCGTCGAACCGGATCGCATCGGCGGACCGCATCTCGGGCACCGGCTCGCTGGTCGAATCGAGACCGCCGCCGCGCCGCAGGACGGCGCTGACGCGCGCAGCCAGTTCGCGGGTGCTGAAAGGCTTGGCGAGGTAATCGTCGGCGCCCAGCTCGAGGCCGAGCACGCGGTCTTCCTCGCTGCCGCGCGCACTCACGAAGATGATCGGCACGTCGCTTTCGCGGCGCAGGCGGCGGAACAGGTCGAAGCCGCTGGTGCCCGGCAGCATGATGTCGAGCACGACCAGGCTGACCGTCGCCTCGCGCAGGGTCACCCACATCTCCGCGCCGGTGGCGGCGGTGAGCACGTTGAAACCGCTCTGGCGCAACGCTCGCGCGGTCAGGGTGCGCAGCGCGCCATCGTCCTCGACGAGCAGAATGGTGGAAGGGGTTGTCATAGTCTCGTGCGGGTGTCTGTAGCGGGGGGCGACCGTCATCGTGCTGGTTGTCTCTGCTGTCTATAGGCAACCGGCGCGGTCAGGCAAACCGCGCCGGTCGGAAATTGTCCTGCCGCGCTCTTTCGCGCAGCAAATCTGCACAAAAGGCCAAGGCGGCGGATGCGTCAGTCCTTGGTCACGGCCGCATCGGCGACTGCCAGAACCGGACGCTCTGACTGCTCGGCCTGGACGACGGCGTGACGGCAGGCGCGGCCCTTGGACGGGTCAGGATGGCAGACGGTCGGAGCCGAAGCCTTGCCCTGCGCGCGCGCCACGATGGTCGGATGGCCCTTCGAGGCGGCGACGCTGTCACCGGCATAGGCAGTAGCGAGCGATGCCGAAGCGGGCGTGGAAAGCGAAACAAGGGCAAGAAGAGCGGCGGAAATCATTGGTATTCTCCAATCTGGCAATGCAATGACGCCAGATTGGGGGGGGCGCGTGTCACGTTTCGGGCGGACGCGTGACGAAACATGTCTGGAACCGCTTCATCTGCAGCCCCGCATCGCCCCATGTACCGCTACGCATACAATTGCGTACAATCGTGAATGGATTCTGCCAGATCCGCTTCGATCCGGTTCAGGAGCCGGGGCTTATACCAAACTTCACACGGGGACAACGGCTTCCTTGATCCGCCACCCCGAACAAGGAGTTGAAGCCATGACCATTTTCAAGAAGACCGCGCTGGCCGTCGGCCTCGCCGCCACCGCTCTTGCCACTACGACGCCGGCGATGGCGCGCGACTGGCACCGGGGAGGCGACAACACCGCTGCCGTCGCTATCGGCGCGGGCATCCTGGGCCTTGCCGTCGGCGCCATCGCCGCCTCGTCCAGCCGCGACCACGACCGTTACGACAATGCCCGCTACGACGACCGCTACTACGGTTCGAGCTGGTCCTATCGCGACGGCTACTACTGGAATGGCGACGGCAACCGCTACTCGCGCGGCGACTACGATCGCTACAACCGCGATCACCGCGACGACCAGCGCCGCGGCTACTACGGCGACCGGGGTGACTGGCGCCGCGGTTACTGATCGATCGAATACCAGCGAAGCCGGGTGACGCCCCTTTCGGCCCCTCCCCGACTTCGCGAGACGCCCGGCCCCTCCTCCTCGGCCGGGCGTCTTCGCATGTGCCGTTAGAGCGAGATCGACTTTAACCGTATTATTGTCATCCCGCGAAGGGGGGAACCCATCTCCTGACGGCGCCTGCTGCATGAGCGTCAGATGGGTTCCCGCCTTCGCGGGGATCACGAACGGTGTTTTAGTCGAACACGATCACGCCCTGGCGCACGGCTCGCCGCACGCCCGATACACCTCGCGACAAATTCACTTCCGGTTCAGTCCATCCGGCCCATGTTTCCAGCGTGCCCACCGCTACCGCCGTTACCCGGTCGGCCCGGAAAGGGAGACGTCACGTCATGAATATAAAGTTGAAATCCTTCGGGAAAAAACTCGCGCTGGGTGCCGCACTCGCCGCCTCGGTGCTGGTGACCACATCGCCAGCCCAGGCGCGAGACCGCTACTACGGGCGCGGTGACGACACTGCCGCCATTGCCATCGGTGCGGGCGTGATCGGCCTTGCCCTCGGCGCCGCAATCGCCGACCGCGGTGATCGCAATTACTACGATCGCGACTACTGGGGCTCGCGCCGCTACGTCACCGTGCGCGACCGTCCCGGGTATTATTATTACTACGACGGCTACCCCAACCGCTATTATCGCGATCGCTACTACGACCGGGACTATTCGCCGTGGTATCGTGATCGTTGGCGCGACGGCGGCAATCGCTGGGACCGTGGCCGCGACTGGCGCCGGGACAGGCAATACGATCGTCGGGATCGCTGGGACCGTCGTGACGATCGCCGCTGGGATCGCCGTGACGGACGCTGGGATCGCCGCGATGACCGCAGAGACGACCGGCGAGACGACCGCCGCTGGCGCGACCGCGATTATCGTCGCTGAAGCATAGCTGCGATGCTTTCCGCGGACGGCTGCCCGATCGATGGCAGACCGTCCGCGGCCTCCCTCGCCCCCAATGCATACGGCCATGAAATCCATCGGGGAGCGCCTCATCATGCACCCTCGCCAAGTGCGGCCGGGGCGGCTATGGGGCGCTCCATCATGGACACCGCAGATCTGCGCATCGCCCTGTTCTCGGGCAACTACAACTACGTCCGCGACGGCGCCAACCAGGCGCTCAATCGTCTCGTCGGCTACCTCCTGCGCCAGGGCGCGCAGGTTCGCGTCTACGCGCCGACCGTGGCCGAGCCCGCGTTCGAGCCGACCGGCGATCTTATCAGCGTGCGTTCCTTCGCGATTCCCGGACGTCCGGAATACCGCGTTCCGTTCTCGATCTCGGGCAAGGCCCGCCGCGACCTCGCGAAGTTCGCGCCGAATGTGGTGCACGTCTCTTCGCCCGACCCGGTCGGCCACCAGGCGGTGACCTGGGCACGCAACCGGACCATTCCGGTGCTGTCCTCGGTCCATACCCGGTTCGAAACCTACCTGCGTTACTACAACATGGCCTGGGGCGAGCCGGTGGTCGAGGCGATCCTGCGCCGCTTCTATCGCCGCTGCAACGCCCTTGTCGCGCCTTCGGAAAGCATGGCGCAGCTCCTGCGCGAGCAGCGCATGAACTACGATGTCTCGATCTGGTCGCGCGGCGTCGATCACGAGATATTCAACCCCGGCCGCCGCGACCTCGAATGGCGCCGCAGCCACGGCATCGCCGACCATGAAGTCGCCATCGGCTTCCTCGGCCGTCTGGTGATGGAAAAGGGGCTAGACGTGTTCTCGGACACGCTCGACGAACTGCGCCGCAAGGGCATCGCCCACAAGGTTCTGGTGATCGGCCAGGGGCCTGCCCGCGAATGGTTCGAGGAACGTCTTCCCGGCGCTGCCTTCGTCGGCTTCCAAGGCGGCGCCGACCTCGGCCGCGCGGTCGCCTCGATGGACGTGCTGTTCAACCCCTCGGTCACCGAGACTTTCGGCAACGTCACGCTCGAGGCCATGGCCTGCGGGCTGCCCGTCGTCGCAGCGGCCGCCACCGGCAGCCAGAGCCTCGTCGACGACCGCGTCTCGGGCCGCCTGATCCCGCCCGGCGCCGTGCACCAGTTCGCCGAAGCGCTGAAAGGCTATATCGAAGATACCGAACTGCGGCGCACCCATGGCGCCGCCGGCGTCGCGCGTGCCGGCGAGTTCAGCTGGGACCGCATAAACCAGGCCGTCGCCGATACCTACGTGCGCCTGATCCGCCAGAAGGCGCGCGCCTGAGCACATAGCAACAAGACGCGGCGGTGGTGGCTACCCGCCGCGCCTTGCGCTTCTCCCCTTCCCTCGGCTCTGCGCGAAGGCCCAGCCGACCTTCGCGCGCGTTCTCCCTGCGTCTTCTCTTTTTATACCGTCATGCGACCTTGCGCTGCAGACGGACCAGCGCGCGGTCGATCTCGGCCCGGGCACCATCCCCGATCTCGCCGGTGACCACCCGGTAGACGATCCGCCCGTTCTCCAGCGAATAGGCCACCGTCGCCATGCCGTCGTTGAAACTGGCAAGGTAGAGCGCGGGCTTGCGCTGTAGCAGGGCGAGATCGTCCGCTCGGGGAACCAGGCTGTCGCGCATGTAGTACGCACCGGTCATCGCATCCGCCTCGACGGACACTTCGGCAGCGTGACCGGTTCCGGTCATCGCCATTGCTGACGGGAAAGCCATTGCCGACAGGGCAAACCCCACCTGCAATGCTGTCAGGAATCGCTTCATGACAACTATCCTCTTCCGGTGCGGCACCGTCGTCGCGGGCCGTCATCTCACAAGCCGAGAGGTACCATGCGCACCCACCGCGACAAAGCGAACAATCCTCAAGAAGCTTAGGATTTCTGCGCTTTTTGCGGTGCGCAACGATTGGTGTACCGCATGGTATCACGGGCATCAGCCCCGCTTTCGGCGGGATGTGAGGGCGCCGCGCCCCCTGCCCGGTGCCAAGGCGTAAAAGGCTCTTACAGGAAGCATCGCCCGGGCGTAGCCTCGTGCTGCAACGCGAGGCTCGCCAAACCCGCTGCGGCATCGTCACGCGGCAGACTTTCGGAACCTGTACAGAGCCCCGGCGTTGCAGCCAGCGCCACTTCGGCCCGCCAGCAGTAGCATCAGCACCAGGGGAACCTCGACATGACCACCAATACCGCTTCCGCCCGTTATGTCGGTCTCGGCAAAGACGGCAAGGGCTCGATCACCACGCGCTCGGGCGTGTTGTCAGACCAGCCCTACGGCTTCGGCACCCGCTTCGAAGGCCAGCCCGGCACCAACCCCGAGGAACTGATCGCTGCCGCGCACGCCGCCTGCTTCACCATGGCGACCAGCTTCGCGCTCGCCCGCGCAGGACACGCCGAAGGCACCCTCGACACCCAGTGCACGGTCACGCTCGACAAGGACGGCGACGGCTTCTCCGTCACCAAGTCGGCCCTGACTCTCACCGCGTCCATACCCGGCATCACGCCCGAGGACTTCGCCAGCATCGCCGACGAAGCCAAGGCCGGCTGCCCGATCTCCAAGCTGCTGAACTGCGAGATCACGCTCGAAAAGTCGCTCGGCGACTAATTACTGCCCGTGCGCGGGCTGCGGTCGGTCCAGCCGCAGCCCTGCCGCGTTTCCTCGCCGATCCGCAAGGTGACGGTGAAAGGATAGCGCGTGTCCGACATGCCGTCGCTGCAGGCCGACGGCGTGACCGCCAGCGTCGCCGCACCGCCCGACAGCTTTCCACTGAACGAAACCCCGCCGCGACCGGCGAAGCGGGTGACCGGCACTGTTTCGCCTTCGGCATTATCCGGGGTTGTATACGTCAGGCGCGAGGACGCGATCTGCCCGCCCCAGAACGGCTCCGTACCGACGAAGTGCACGGTCTCCGTGAGGGCGATGCCGTTCCACGGCCGATGATCGGCAGGATCACCGGGCAACCCGTCCGAAGCGGAATGGCATGCTGCAACTGCGAAAATGGCCAGCAGTGCGCTCGCCCGGTACGGTCTGATGCTCGACATGAGTTGCACGGTACGCCTCTCCCGGCCGGCGGGCAAACTTTCGCATGCGATTCGACAGGCCGCCGGTGTGATTCGGCTGATTCCCTGACCCGACGATGATGAATTTGCGGTCATGCCTGTTTTTTCTTCGCGCCTGGCAACGCCGATTTGCTTAAAAATCAGGCACATTGTCCGATGGTTGCAAAACTTGCAACACCCGGTTCGGGTATTGAAATTGCACTCCCGTTCAACATCCGCTTTTGCTGCAGCGCACAAGATAAACGTCGCCCGAGGCGATCCAGCCTCATCCAGAATCTAAGGATTTTGCCATGTTCAAGACTGTTCTCGCCTCTGCCGCCGTTGCTCTCCTCGCCGTTCCCGCCGTCGCCCAGGCCGACGACAGCCGCGAATTCTCGCACGAAGGCGTCAACTACAACTACACCACTGCCCAGAAGGGCAAGGTTACCGTGATCGACGGCGCGACCTCGGCCGGCATCCCCTTCCGCCTCTACGTCAAGGGCGGCCGCGTGACCGGCACCTACAACAGCCGTTACGTCTCGTTCACGACCGCCGAAGCCGCCAAGCTGCACCTCGGCGAGTAATCGAGCTACCGATCGGGCATACTGATCGCGCGCTCGCGCTTCTTCCGGGCAGTCCTCCTCTCCCAACGCCCGGGTAGCTGCTGAGCGCCGAACCAGGCGCCGTCCCCCTCCGTGCGGGACGGCGCCTTTTTCTTTGCGTTCAGCAGGCCGACAGCTGCGACGGGATACCCCGCCATCATGCAAGACAGCCGTGGCCCGAACCGATGAGTGGAGCCAAGTTCGCCCTGTTGCTGGTGGTCGGCGGTATCGCCGGCGCGGCCTTCGCCGTCATGACGACCGGCGCGATGCCGCGATTCTCCCAGCCCCAATCGCATCGCTCCGCCACTCTGGAAGACAGCTCGCCTGCCCGGCGCTCGTGGCTGGATGAGGGCCTGTCCGCCCTCAATTCTCCCGCCTGGCCCTTCGGTCGGGGCTCCGACGACGCCGGACCGCCGATGCCGCCCGGACCGCAGCAGGACTACGCGCCTTACGGTTACGGCCCGCCGGACGACTATGACGATGGTGCCTGGGAACGTCGCCAATACGGCAGCCATGCTCCCTATCAAGGCGAGGGCTACGCTGCGGAGGGTAGCCAGCCGGCACCCGACCGATCACCGGCCCCATCACCGGCAGCCCCTCGTGCAGACGCCGCTGCCGACGCAGCAGCGCGCGCCGCCGATGCAGCTCAGGACGTACTGTCGGCCGAGAACACGCCCTGAGGGACAGAGGCCGACGGAAGGATTTGGATCAGGCCTGATCGTTCGCCGAAAGGCGGCGCAGGTTCTTGCGTACGGCGCGGCGATAGTGGTTCACCGTGCGGCGGCACACCGTCTCGGGATCGTGCCCGAACTGCCCGGTCGCCAGCGCCATGCCGACTTCCCAGCCCGCCCAGACCTTTTCGGTGACCATGCGGACCATCTCGTCGCCCGCCAGAGGATCGCCCCAGCCGATGCGGGCGGTGCGCAGCGCGATCACCGATCCGGCCTCGACCCAGAGCTTGCCGGTATCACGCAGCAGAGCTTCTCCGGCGACATCCTGCTTCATCGACACGTCCTTATGCCCCCGCCGCACGCAAGGATTGCGCGCGGTCCGGAGAGCCGGCTGCCAGGCATCGAACATCCTCGGGAATTGCCCGGAGCGCTCGACCGGCGCGCCGGGTTGCGGGCGGCTCCTTAATCGAACTCACCCGCCTTAGGAAACGATTTCATGCCATGCGTCACACCCCGTCACGAAAACGTCACGAAGATTTCGGCTTCGATTACCCATTCTCCCGCCACTTCGCGCCACTTGGCGGCGTAAGTGCCCGAGGCTCCGGGAATTTCCGAACCACCTTGCGTTCCGTACCAGCGTCCGTGCTCCATGGCGATCGGCTCGGCGGAAGAAATGGCCACGCTTTCGGACGTGCGAACATAGACCATCCGCCCGGAATGGCCGAACTCACGCCGCCAGACTTTCACTTGCGCCATCCGGCCCGCGATCACGGCGCTGTCGGTGCCGGTAACCATGACGCAGTCGCGCGCCAGCATTGGCCCGATCGCCGCCGCATCGCCGTCCGCAATGGCCCTGTTGAAGGCGGCTCGGCGGCTGCGGATCGCCAGTTCGCTCACGGCCTCACCGGAGCCGAAGCCTCTTTGCCCACGACGGTCACCCAGCGCCGGACGTTCCAGCGCTCGACCAAGCCCTCGGTCACATAAGGGTCGGCCTCGGCGAAAGCCTCCGCAGCTTCCGGCCCCTCGCCGGCGAACAGCAGCATCGCCGTATCGAGCGGATCCTCGACCGCGCCGCCAAGCAACAGTTCGCCGCGCTCGGCCGCCTGCCATGCGAGGTCCAGATGCGCGGCGCGAAATTCGGCCCGGCGCTCGAGGTAACCGGGCGCGAGGTGATAGATCAGCAGGTAGTGGTTCATCGCCCGACCATGCCCGGCGGCACGACCCGGGGAAACCCCTCAGCCACAGCCTTCCACATAGGCCAGCACCGGCATCTCGCCGACATGGATCAGGCCGACCTTGCCGTCAGACTTGATCTCGAAGCGCAGCGCCGATTCTCCGGGGCGGGCATTGGGAGCCGTCAGGTACTTGGCGGGCGCGGCTTCGTACTTGTGCGGCTCCTCGCGGAAACCGGCGAACCACTTCTTCACGTCGCCCTCGGTCGCACCGACGCCAATACCCTCGGCCAGCTTGACCGTGGAATTCGCGCCCAGCGTGATGCGGCGCACCTTGCCCTCGGTGACGATGGCATACACCCCGGGGTAGTCAGGCGAGCTGATCGCCGTGCAACTGTCGCTTTCCTGTGCGCCGCGTGACGCCCAGGAACTGCCCTTGGGCACCGGCTGACCGATCTTCAGGTCACCCAGCCCCTCCAAGCCAAGCACTTTAGGGTCGCTCGCGGGAGTGACGGCGGGCGCAGCCTCCGAAGGCGCGGCCTCGCCGGCCAGAGCCTCCTCGCTCGCGGAAGCGGTTACACTCGGCTCCTCCGGCCCGGACGAGCAGGCGGCGAGGGGCAGCAGGACGAGAGCGGCGAGCGCGGCAATCCGTTTCATGATAGCCGAAACGGATCGCAATCGCTCAGGTTGCCGGGGCGATCGACAAAGATGCCAAGGGTAAGAAAATGCGAGGGTTATTACCCTCGCGCTCCGGGGACTGTCGGCGTCGCGCCCTGCAGCATCCTCAGCGCCCGACTTGCTCGATCAGCTTCATTGCCGCAGCAGGCGCCCGCTCCTTCGCGCCGTTGATGAAGAAGGCGAAGACTTCGCGGCCTTGTCCGGTCCAGTCGCCGATACGCTTTGCCCATGCGTCGAGGTCTTCGTCCGGATAGCCCTGTTCCAGTTCGCTTTGCGCGTTCTGCAGGCGGGCGTAGACGAACGGAGCGCAGTCTGTCGCATCCAGCACTGCATATTTCGGCGAATCGGCCAGCACCACCGCAACCCCGGCCTTGCGGCACAAATCGAAGAATGCGGGATCGTCGAAGCTCTCGTGCCGTGCCTCGATCGCATGGCGCACCGTCAGGCCCTCGTGGCTGGCGGGCAGCAGGGCGAGGAAGGCGGCGATCTCGGCGGCGTCGAACTTCTTGGTGGCCGCAAGCTGCCAGTTGATCGGCCCCAGCTTGTCGCCCAGTTCGACCAGCCCCTGCGCCATGAACCGCGCCACGCTCTCGCCCGCCTCGGACAAGTCCTTGCGGTTGGTGCAGTACCGGCTGCCCTTGAGCGCGAAGCGGAAGCCGCCGGGCACCGCGTCGCGCCACTTGGCGAAGCTGGCGGCGCTCTGGCCGCGATAGAAGGTGGCGTTGATCTCGGTGCCGGTCAGGTGTTCGCCGACGTAGGCCAGTTCGCGCGACTGGGTGAGGCCCTTGGGATAGAACAGCCCGCGCCATGGCTCGTAAGTCCAGCCGCCAATGCCGATGTGAACACTCATGATTTCTTCCGGGCGAGGCGTTTACGGTTTGCGGTGACCTTGCGGCGGTAATGGCGCACGGCCTTTCCGGCGGTCTTCGGAGATGCACTCGACGTCGCCAGCATCATGCCCACTTCGGCGGCCGCCCTGACCTTTTCCGACACCATCAGTGCATTTTCGCGGTCGCTGCCCTTGCCGGTCATCATGTCGCTGGTGCGCATGCCCATGACCATGAGCGATTCCGCCCAGAGCCAGTAGCTGTCGTGGGCGAGCTTCATCCAGTCGGTGGTCGGGTTGCGCATGCGTGGCCCTCCTTGAGAACCGGCACCGTAGCACCGGCTTGCGATGCTGCGAAGGCGGCATGCTGCTGGTCAAACGCGCGTCGCGCTGCCAAGGGCGCAAAGGCATCAGGAGAATGGATCATGGCAAGCGACGACGAGGATTATGTCTACGACGAGGACAGCGGCGAATGGCTGCCTGCCTCGGAACTGACGGCGAAGCGCGCGGCGGCCGATGCCGTGGAAGTCCGCGACGCGGTCGGCAATGTGCTCGCCGACGGCGATTCGGTGACGCTGATCAAGGACCTCGACGTCAAGGGCGCAGGCCAGACGCTGAAGCGCGGGACGGTGATCCCCGCGATCCGCCTGACCGGCGATGCGCAGGAGATCGACTGCCGCTATCCCGGCATCAAGGGGCTGGTGCTGCGCGCGGAGTTCGTGCGCAAGCGGTGAACCATGCCCGCGGGCCGACTGCCTTCGCGGATAGGACGACATGACATGAAACGGGCGCGCCCTACCTGAACCCCAGACTGCGCGAGATCGCGGCGGCCTCGTCCCGCACCAACCGGACGAGTTCTTCAAGCCGCCCCGCCGCGCGCGCGCTGGGCGCGGCGGCAACCAGCGCGCCGACGACCCCGCCCGCCGCATCGCGCACCACGCAGGCCGTACCGGTGACGCCCTCGGCCGCCTGATCGACAGTCTGGGCGCACCCTTTCGCGCGGGCCTGCTCGACTGCCAGCGCCAGCGCGGCGGGGTCGATCTCGGTCCCCGGCGCCAGCCGCGTCAGCGTCACGCGCTTGAGGTAGGCATCGACCGCCGAGGGCGAACACATGGACAGGAGCACCCGCCCCGCCGCCGTCGCGTAGAGCGGCCGCCTGTCCCCGATCGAGACCGAATAGCGCACCACGTTGCGGCTCTCCACGAGGTCCACGTACGTGACCATGTCGCCGTCATGGTCGCCCACTGCCAGCAGCACGGTCTCCCCGCTGCGCGCGGCCAGCCGCCGCATCCCGTCGCGCACGAGGTCGGAGCTTTGCAGCCGCCGCCGCGCCTCGGTCAGCGCGCTGCCGAGGCCGAAAGCGCCCGGACCAAGCCGCCACGCCCCTTCGGTCGCGACGACGAGGTCTTCGTCCGCCAACCCGCGCAGCAGTGCCGCAAGGCTGCTCTTGGGCGTCTTCAGACGGCGGCTGAGATCGGCCAGCGACACCGGTTCGCTGCTGACGCAAAGGGCTTCGAGCAGGCGGATGACCCGGGTGACCGACTGCGGCGACCCGCCCCGGCGCTCGCCGTCCTTCTCCGCATCCTCGATCACACAAGCCCTCACTGGAAATGCGGGAGCACCTCCCGCGCGAAGAGCCCCGCATAAGCGAGGAAGCGCTCCGCCGGAAGGCCGGGCGGCATCATCATCGTGAATTGCTCGACTGGGGCCTTTTCCAGCAGGCGGTGGAAGTAGGCGACCGCCTCGGACGGGGTCAGGATCTGCAGGATGCCGCTGGCCTTGAAGGCATCGAGGCTCATCGGCTGGATCGTCGGACCGTCAAGGCCGATGGCCTTATCTTCGTTCATCCAGCCGCCGTAGCTATTGTTGACGTGGTGGAAATGGGGCGCCAGTTCCTCCAGCGCCGCCGCCTTGTCCTCGGCGACGACCAGCATCAGGCCCTGTATCCAGATGCGTGCATCGGCTGGGTCCTTGCCCGCCGCTTCCAGTTTCTCGCGGTAGAGCGGCCAGATCTCGGGATTGCCGAAGTAGCCATCTCCGTGCCGCGCAACCCGCTCCATCGCCTTGGGCGCGAAGCCGCCGATGTAGAGCGGGATATGCCCCCGGCTTGAGAGCGGCCCGGCCTTGGCGCCGTGAAGAGTGAAGAAGCGGCCTTCGAAGTCTACCGTCTCGCCGGACCAAAGGCGGCGCACGATCTCCAGGAATTCGTCGAACCGGGCGCCGCGCTTGGTGAAATCCAGCCCGTGCGCCGCGTACTCCCGCGCACGATAGCCGATCGCGAGCCCCAGTTGCAGCCGTCCGCCGGACAGACTGTCGAGCACCGCGCAGTCCTGTGCGAACCGCAGCGGCTCGTAGAGAGGGGCAAGCGCGATGCCGGTGCCCAGCCGCATCCGCCGCGTGCGTGCAGCCATCGCGGCGAGCGCCACCAGCGGCGAGGACATGTAGCCGTCCTCGGCGAGATGGTGCTCGGGCACGAAAGCGCCGTCGAAGCCCAGCGCTTCGGTTTCCGTAACCACGTCGAGGATTTCGGCGTAGAGCGCTTCGGGCGGGCGGCCCCACGGCGCCGGGTTGCGGAAATCGTAGAGGTAGCTGAATTCCAGCCTGCCGGTCATGCAGCCTTCTCCCGCCGTCTTGTGATCCGGCTGGAGATTAGAGGCAGCTATCCAAGCGGCAAGGCGCGGGGGCGATGAGTGTTATCCTCCCTGTTCCGAAGGAATGGGGAGGTGGCAGCCCGCAGGGCTGACGGAGGGGTTTCT
>NZ_JABXWS010000014.1:0-76457 GCF_015594425.1 Novosphingobium sp. HR1a | reverse complement strand
AAGCGCCCTTTACTTCACGCCGTTACGACTGCGCGCTGCGCCGACGAGGCTGTCGAGCGCCCGCGCCCGCATGTCGAGTTCGCGCGCCTCGGACTCCGTCAGGCCATCGCGGGAATAGCGCTCGGCCAGCGCATTTGTCTGGCGCGCTTCCTTGCGAAAGGCCTTTGCTTGCGGCCTGGAAAGTTGCCCCGCGTCACGGCCCCTCTCGATATTGCGCCAGGTCTCGCGCAGGTCCGGGCAATACGTGCCGGTTACGGCGGACGGCGTATCCACCCGCGCTCCGGCAGGCTCGTCGGCGACGATCTGCGCCATGACGGTCGCTGGCGACAGGACAAGAAAGGCGAGCGGCAGATAGCGTAGGGTCATCGGCGATCTCCACGCAGGAACTACCGAAGTGTGTGTGCGGGGCCTGAACGCCCGATGAACCGCGCCCTCAGCCCTTATGCGGCCCCAGCAGGATCACCGCCGCCCCGGCAAGGCAGAGCAGCGCGCCGCCCATGTCCCAGCGGTCCGGTCGCACGCCCTCGACCAGCCATAGCCACAGCAGCGCCGAGGTGATGTAGATGCCGCCGTAAGCCGCATAGGCCCGGCCCGCCTGCGAGGTGTCCACCAGCGTCAGCAGCCAGGCGAAGACCACCAGCGAGACGCAGCCCGGCACCAGCCACCAGACCGGCTTGCCCATCCGCAACCAGCCCCAGAACGCGAAGCAGCCACCGATCTCGGCCAGTGCGGCAAGGAGGTAGACGGCGGCGGTCTGGATCACGCCCCCGGTCATGCAGAAAGCAGCGTCGCCTTGACCCCGTCGATCACATACTGCGCCGCCAGCGCCGCCAGCAGCACGCCCAGCAGGCGGGTGATCACCGCCTCTACCTTGTCGCCCAGCACCTTCATCAGCGGCCCGGCGGCGGCAAGCGCGGCGAAGGCGAGCAGCATGACCGCGATCATCGCGCCCAGGATCGTCAGCGTCTGCTCGGTGCCGTGCGCGCGGCTGGTCAGCAGCATCATCGTCGCGATCGAGCCCGGCCCCGCCAGCATCGGCATCGCCATCGGGAAGACGGAGACGTCCTCGATCTCGGGCGTGGCGGCGTTGTGGGCGATGATCTTCTCGGCCCGCTCCTCGCGCCGCTGGGTGCGCTTCTCGAAGACCATGTCGATGGCGATCATGAACAGCATGATGCCACCGGCGATGCGGAAGGCGTCGAGTTCGATGTGCAGGGCGTTCAGCAGCGTCTTGCCGAACAGCGCGAAGACCACGAGGATGATCGCCGCGATCACGCAGGCGCGGGTCGCCATGGAGATTGCCTGCGCGCGGCTCGCCCCGGCGGAGAGCCCGGCGTAGATGGGCGCGCAGCCCGGCGGATCGATGACGACGAAGAGCGTGACGAAGGCGCTGAGGAAAAGCTCGTACATCCGCCCTACCCTAACCTTGCGGCGTCACCTTGTCCTCTACGATCGTGTCGAATTGCGTACCATTCCACAGTTGTACGCTGACGGTGCGGGCATCGTTGGCGCTCATGACCG
Organism: Novosphingobium sp. HR1a; assembly: GCF_015594425.1. Lineage (NCBI taxonomy): Bacteria > Pseudomonadati > Pseudomonadota > Alphaproteobacteria > Sphingomonadales > Sphingomonadaceae > Novosphingobium > Novosphingobium sp. HR1a. The sequence continues at coordinate 74,936 of NZ_JABXWS010000014.1, read as the reverse complement.
TGACGTGCCAGCGCAAGGTGCCGTCGAGCGAGTTGCCGCCGGTGAAAGTGCGCGCGTCCACAGGCGGCGTACCCGGCGGCGGCGCGTCGGGGCGGCGGCCGCATTTCGCGACCCGCGCGGTGAGCATGTCGGGCTCCGGCAAGGCGCTCGGCAGGGTGTCGCCGTGGTCGAGGACCCAGCGGTACTCGCCCTTCTTCTGGCGCTGCCAGATGGTGGTGTACCAGCCCACCGAGCCATCCGGGCGCTGCCAGGCGCCCTTGGTGACGCCCAGCGTGCCGTCGCAGCTCATCCAGACCTGATGCGGCTCCCACTGCACGGGAGCGGCGGGGTCGGCCTGCTTCTTCAGCCAGTCCTGCGCCTGCACTTCCTGCGGCACGAACATGATTGCGGTATCGTCCGCGAATTCGCGGAACGCCTTCCACTGGCCCTTCTCGCGCGCGAGCCGGGCGAAGGCGATCTCCTCGGCAACGAGGGCGCTGGGGTTGGCCGTTCCCGTACCGGGCGGGAGGCGTCGCTTGGGCCGCGCATCGGTCTGGGCTGACGCAGCGAAAACCGCTACCAGCGCCAGACCGAGCGCGATCCGCTTCAAAGGGCAGTCTCGTCGAAGGCGAGCCCGGCATTGCGGTGCGCGGCGACGATGGTGTTGCGCAGCAGTACCGCGATGGTCATCGGCCCGACCCCGCCCGGAACCGGCGTGATCGCTCCCGCGACTTCGGCGGCCGAGGCGAAATCGACGTCGCCGACGAGCTTCGTCTTGCCTTCCTCGGCGCCGGGAACGCGGTTGATGCCCACGTCGATCACAGTCGCGCCGGGCTTGAGCCAGTCGCCCTTGACCATCTCGGGACGGCCGACCGCCGCCACCACGATGTCGGCGCGGCGCACCACCTCGGGCAGATCTTTGGTGCGGCTGTGCGCGACAGTGACGGTGCAGCTTTCCGCGATCAGCAGCTGCGCCATCGGCTTGCCGACGATGTTGGAGCGCCCGATCACCACCGCGTCGAGGCCCGAGAGCGAACCCAGCCGGTCCTTCAGCAGCATCACGCAGCCCAGCGGCGTGCAGGGCACGAAGCCTGACAGGCCGGTCGCCAGACGGCCGACGTTGACGACATGGAAGCCGTCGACGTCCTTGTCCGGGTTGATCGTGGCGATGACCTTCTGCTCGTTCATGTGTGCGGGCAGCGGCAGCTGGACGAGGATGCCGTCCACCGCCGGGTCGTTGTTGAGCTGCTCGACCACGGCCAGCAGATCCGCTTCGGAGGTATCGGCGGGCAGCTTGTGCTCGAAGCTGTTCATGCCCGCCGCAAGGGTCTGCTTGCCCTTGTTGCGCACGTAGACCTGACTGGCCGGGTCTTCGCCCACCAGCACCACGGCGAGGCCCGCCTTGCGGCCGCTCTTCGCCTCGAAGCCCACCGCAGCGGTGCCGACGCGGGCGCGCAGGCCCTCGGCGAAAGCCTTTCCGTCGATGACCTGGCTCATCAGTAGCCCGCCATGGCAAGGTTGCCGAAGATGATCTGCAGGATCTTGAGACCGATGATCAGCACCATCGGCGAGAAGTCGATCGCGCCGGTGTTGGGCATGATCTTGCGGATCGGCCGCAGGAGTGGCTCGAGGATCGCGTTCAGCGCGGTATAGACCGCCGACACGAACTGGTTGTGCATGTTGACCACGTTGAACGCGATCAGCAGCCCGAGCACGAACTGCACGATCACCACGAAGACGATGATGTCGATCAGGTAGCTGACGATCTGGAAAATGGTGAGGAACAGCAAGGCCGGCTCCTAGAATGACGTTGGGACAGCACGTTCGCACATGCGGCATGGTTCTGCGCGCGCTGATAGCCGAGCGGGTGGCCGGTGGGCAAGGGTCGTAAGCGGTTAAAGCCCACCCTGCCCCCTCCCGCAAGCGGGAGGGGAATGAGAGACCTGCGCTTCGCCCTCCCGCTCGCGGGAGGGCCGGAAGGCTTGGCCGCGCAGCGGCTTAGCCGGACGGGGTGGGCAATATTACTGCGTAAGCGTCGAAGTCCGCTCGATCCGCCAGTTGAGCTGGCTGCCGCTGGCGCCCGGCACGTCGTTCACGCGGCGCAGAACGATGGTCCCGCGCTTCGAGGTGCGCCCGTCGCCGAAGTCCACGACGATCGGCGCCTCGTAATAGAGCGAGCCCGCCGCGCCTTCCATGTCGCCCTTGCCGACCGCGAGGCGGGGCTTGGCACCGCCGAATTCGCCCTGCAGCTTCTGCGCCGTCATCTCGGCATCGAGGCTCCAGGCCTGAGCCGCGGCGTTCCAGTCGCCGATGCGCACGGCACTGACGTAGTAGCGCAGCAGTCGTTCGGGATCGCGGCGCTCGGTCAGGGCGGCGGTGTCGAGGGTGCTTGCGGCAGGCGCGGCCACGGACGTCGCGCCGTCCACCGGACCGACATCGACCACGGCATCGCCGGCATCCGCCGCCGCACTTGCGCTGTCGAGCACGGCCGGGTCCTCTCCCGCCTTACCGCAGGCGGCAAGGGCCAGCAACGAGCCGGAGAGCAGGACGGCGAGTGCAGCTTTGGTGCGCATGTGCTTCGAGACGCCTTTCAGTTCCTTGATCCCCCTCGCAAGGGTAGTTCAGCCCGCCCGGATGAGCGTACCTGCACCTTCCTGCGTGAATATTTCCAGCAACATGGCATGCGAAACCCGTCCGTCAAGGACGACGGCCGCCTCGCAACCCGCCTCGACCGCGTGAATGCAGGTCTCCAGCTTGGGGATCATGCCGCCCGAGATGGTGCCGTCTTCCTTCAGGCCCGCGATCGCGGCGGGGGTCAGGTCGGTCAGCAGCTCGCCCTGCTTGTCGAGCACGCCGGGCACGTCGGTCAGCAGGAACAGGCGCGATGCACCCAGCGCCGCGGCGATGGCGCCCGCCATCGTGTCGGCGTTGACGTTGTAGGTGCCGCCGTCCGGTCCGGCCGCGATTGGGGCGATGACCGGGATCATCCCCGCGCCCGAGATCGTCTCGATCACGCGGGTGTCGATGTGTTCGGGCTCGCCCACGAAGCCGAGATCGACCACCTGCTCGATCAGGCTGTCGGGGTCCTTGCGGGTGCGCGAGACCTTGCGCGCGGTGACCATGCCGCCGTCCTTGCCGGAGACGCCCATCGCCTTGCCGCCGGCCTTGGCGATCCAGCCGACGATTTCCTTGTTGATCGCGCCCGACAGCACCATCTCGGCCACTTCGGCGGTCGCCTTGTCGGTAATGCGCAGGCCATCGACGAACTGGCTTTCGACCCCGACCTTCTTGAGCATCGCGCCGATCTGCGGCCCGCCGCCGTGCACGACGACGACGTTGATGCCCACCGCCTTCAGCAGCACCACGTCCTCGGCGAAGTCCACCGCCTTTTCGGGATCGCCCATGGCGTGGCCGCCGTATTTGACCACGAACGTGCGCCCCGCATATCGCTGCATGTAGGGCAGCGCATCGACGAGGGTTTCGGCCTTGGCCAGCAGGGCGGGGTGGTGCGGATTCGACATGAGGGCGCTAATACCCCCCCACGCGCAATTTTGAACCCGCTTAACGTGATTTTTTCGGCGTAATCGTGCCGTTTATCGGCTCAGGAATCCAGTTTCCTGCCCAGCTTCACGAAGAACCAGATGAACGGCGGCACCATGATCGTCGAGAGCACCAGCTTCGAGATGATCTGGCCCTCCATGATCTGCACGATCGGCAGGCCGGTTCCGACGAAGGAAATGGTGATGAACAGCACCGTGTCGATCACCTGCGAGAGCATCGAGGCGATCCACGCGCGCACCAGCAACAGCTTGCCGCCAGCTTGCGACAGCTTCGAGAAGATCAGGACGTTCAGCGTCTGCGACACGCCGTAGGAGATCAGCCCGGCGAACTGCATCCGCGCGCCCTGCCCCAGCAGGCGGGCATAGGCCTCCTGGTCGCCCCAGAACGCAGCCGGCGGGACCACGTGGATCACGAAGGTCAGCAGCAGCATCGAGACGATCAGCGGGATGAACCCGAAGCGCACCAGCTTGTTGGCGGTGTCCGGTCCGTGCAGTTCGGCGATGGCGCTGGAGAGCACCACCAGCAACAGGAACGCGAAGATCCCCGATTCGACCGCGAGGTCGCCCAGCACCGGCCAGTGGCCGAGCGAAGCCAGCTTGGTCCCCAGCACTCCCGCCAGCACGACGAGGCCGCCGTAGAGCAGCGAGAAGACGAAAAGCGAGCGGGTGATGATGGGCGCAGGCGCAGTGACGGGTCGATCCATCGCCTCCCTGTAACGGGCAAAGCGGCGTTGGACTAGGGTTCGGTGGAGAAAATGCGAGCCCCGTCGCATCCTCCCTGTCGCGAAGCGATGGGGAGGTGGCAGGCGCGCAGCGACTGACGGAGGGGCTTTCCGCCCGCTCCACCACCGACTGCGTCGGCGGTCCCCCTCCCCATCGCTGCGCAACGGGGAGGATGCGGCGGGGTCATCGCTATCGTCTAGCCGCCGTGCTAGCCGCCTCGCCATGACCGAAGACGAAGACAATGCCCTCACCCGCCCCCAGCGCCGCCTGCTGCGCCGCCTCTACAACGGCCGCACCGAGCCTGTCGTCGCGGATGACAAGCCGTTCCTGACTTACAAGGAGGCCAGTAGATACCTCCTGTCGCTGGACGCCGAAGCGCGCGAGGCAGCCTATCTGGAGATGAAGCGACAGGCCGGGTAGCTTTCCTACAAGGGCGCCGCCGCGTACTATTCCCGTCGCCCGTCCGCCGGCCACAAGGTTACACCCGATGCCCTGCAAGGTGACACATCGCTGCCCCAAGGTGACACTTTTCACGCACAAGGTGACACCCGCACTCACGCATTTGCGCCAATCACGCCCCTGCCCCGTCGCAAGGTGACACCTTCTTCGCCCTGGACAGTGTAAACCGTGTAAACCTGTCACCTTGCGGGACACACGGCCGCGAAACCCTCTAGCCCTGCGTCCCTCGCGCCTCTAGGGTCGGCGGCTGTTTCCCCCCTTCCTCTCCCGGAGCCAAGCGCCTCGATGCATGTCGCCTACAGCCTGATCGGCATCGTTCTAATCATGGCGGCAGCCTTCCTGCTCTCGACCGACCGCAAGGCGATCCGCCCGCGCGTCGTCTGCGCGGCTTTCGCGCTGCAGGCGGGCCTTGCCGCGCTGGTGCTCTACGTGCCGTTCGGCAACCGCATGCTGCGCGGCGCCGCCTCGGGCGTCGAGGGGCTGCTGAGCTACGCGCATGAAGGCGTGACCTTCCTGTTCGGCCCGCTCGCCTCACCCGAGATCGGCGGCACCAGCTTCGCCATTGCAGCGCTGCCGGTGATCATCTTCTTCGCCTCGCTGATCTCCATCCTCTACTACCTGAAGATCATGCCGCTGGTGGTGCGCTGGCTGGGCGGTGCGCTGGAGAAGGTGACCGGGATCAGCAAGGTCGAAAGCCTTTGCGCGGCCTCCAACATCTTCGTGGGCCAGAGCGAGGCGCCGCTGGTGATCCGCCCCTACCTCGCCTCGCTGAACCCCTCGCAGCTGTTCTGCGTGATGACGGTGGGCTTGGCAGGCGTGGCGGGCACGATCCTGGCCGCCTATGCCTCGATGGGCATCCGCATCGACTACCTCGTCGCCGCCGCCTTCATGTCGGCACCGGGCGGCATCTTCATGGCCAAGATGATCATGCCCGACCCGCGCCCCGGCACCGTGTCGGAAGCCGAGGTCCATGAGAGCACCCTGCCTCCCGCCGGTGCCGCCGCCGCCGCGATGAACCGCGCCGACGTCACCCACCTCCCCGGCGTCCACGTCGACGAGCCCGAAGCCGTCGAGCACGAGGAGGAAAAGCCCGCCAACATCATCATGGCCGCATCGCAGGGTGCGCAGACCGGCGTGAAGCTGGCGGTCGCGGTGGGCGCGATGGTTCTCGCGTTCGTGGCGCTGATCGCGCTCGCCAACGGCTTCGTCGGCTGGGCGGCGGGGCTCTTCGGCTTCCAGGGCGTGACGTTCCAGTCGCTGCTGGGCTATATCTTCGCGCCGATCTTCTACCTGCTGGCGACCCCCGACTGGACCGAGGCGCTGCACGCAGGCGGCCTGTTCGGCACCAAGATCGTGCTCAACGAATTCGTCTCGTTCATCGAACTGGGCAAGGACGGCCTGCTTTCGCCCCGCACCGTGGCGGTGGTGACGTTCGCGCTGTGCGGCTTCGCCAACTTCTCCTCGATCGCAATCCAGATGGCGGTAACCGGCGGACTTGCCCCCAACCAGCGCCCGATCATCGCGAAGCTGGGCATCCGCGCGCTGGCGGCGGGCAGCCTGTCGAACCTGATGAGCGCAGCGCTGGCGGGGCTGTTCCTCACCGTCGCCTGAAGCATTTTCTAATCAGGTGGAAACACCTGATGACTCGGAAAATGCGATAAACAATTGACTTAGAGCGGTCCGTCCCGGCGATGTTGCCCCGGGGAAACTGGACAGTCGCTCGCGCCTTAGGTCTTCTCCGCGATGAGAGGACCAGACCATGACCGACCGATTCCGCGAGACTTACGGCGCCACCGCGCTGGTGACGGGCGCTTCTTCAGGGATCGGCCTAGCCTTCGCCGAGGAACTGGCCGACCGGGGCTTCCACCTCGTCCTCACCGCGCGCCGGACCGACCGGCTCGACGCGCTGGCGGAGCGGCTGGCGTCCTCGCACGGCACCCGGACCACCGTGCTCGGTGCGGACCTCGGTGACCCGGCGACTCCCGCGCGGATACTCGAGGCGACCGAGGGCACCGACATCGGCCTCGTCGTCAGCAATGCCGGCTTCAACATCAAGGGCGCGTTCGAGGCGCAGGACCCGGCCGCGATGGCGCGGATGCTCACCGTCAACTGCCACGCGCCGATGCAGCTGGCCCACGGTCTGATCCCCCGCCTCAAGGCACGGGCGAGCGGAGGTCTGATCTTCACCGCCTCGGTCGAGGGCCTGATCGGCTGCCCGTACTCGGCGGCATACTCCGCCACCAAGGCGCTGGTCGTGGCGCTGGGCGAGGCGCTCTGGGGAGAGATGCAGGGCACCGGCGTGGACGTGCTGACGCTCTGCCCGGGCGCTACCGAAACCGAGGCGACCGCCGGGATGGAGGGCATCGCCAACCTGCAAAGCCCGGCCGAAGTCGCGCGCCTCGCCCTCGACAACTTGCGCGAGGGACCGATCTTCGTACCGCACGCGCATTACCGCGCCATGTTCGATGCCCTGCGCACCCGTCCCCGCCGCGAGGCACTGGCGGGCATGGCGGAAGGGATGCGAAAGCGCCTCGGCTGAGCCGCCTCAGACGGAACGCCTGCGCATCAGTTCCGCGGCCGACAGCACGATCCCCGCGAGGATCAACGCCATGCCGAGGAAGTGGTAGCCTTCCAGCCGCTCGCCCAGCAGCAGCGCGGAGAGCAGTGCACCGAACAGCGGCATCAGCGTGATCGCCTGCCCGGCCCGCGCCGCGCCCAGTTGCACCGTCGCGGCGTTATAGATGAAGTAGGCCAGCACCGACGGGAAAATGCCGACGTAGAGGAAGGCCGCAAGCACCTTCGGGCTCCAGGCGACGACCAGCCCCCGCGCCGCTTCCGATGCTGCCAGCGGCGCCATGACGACCGCGCCGATCAGGAAGACCATGAGCAGGAAGCTCGCCGGCGCGATCGGCGGCCGCTTACGCAAGAGCACGGTGTAGAGCCCCCATACCACGACGCCGCACAGCACCAGCGCATCGCCGATGCCAAGCCGCAATGTCGCCAGCGCGGATACGTCACCCCGGAACACGATGGCGACGACCCCGATGGTGGACAGTGCGACGCCCGCCTGGTGCAGCGCCCCCGCCCGCGTTCCGAAGATCATGCGATCGAGCACCAGTACCAGAGCCGGAATCGACGCCTGCAGCAGCAGGGCATTGGCCGCGCTCGTATGATGTAGCCCGGAGTAGACGAACGAATTGAAGCAGACGATGCCGAGGAACCCCAGCGCCGCGATCCAGCGCCATCCCGCGACTATCGCCGCGCGCTCCGCCCAGGCCTGCCGCGCCGCGAACGGCAGCAGGATCAGCACCGCGATGAGCCAGCGCCCGAACGCGAGCGTGAACGGCGGAATGTCGTCCCGCACCGCGCGGCCGGTGATCGAATTGCCAGCCCAGAACAGCATCACAAGGCCGAGCAGCAGAAAGGCCCGGGTGTGAGAGGGAGACTTGGACACGGCTGCTCCATTCGTCGTCCCGGACTTGATCCGGGACCAGTGGCTATCTTTAGGCACAACCTCGCTGCCGGCGCCGCAAGATGGGCTGTTCACGGCCAGCGGTCCCGGATCAGGTCCGGGACGACGCCATTATGCCAGCGCCTTGTCGAGCATCTGCGCCAGACGCAGCCCCGCCCGCTCGATGCGTTCATCGACGATCGGAATCGTCTGTTCGATCGCAGCGTTGGTCCAGACGATCTTCTGCGGCTCCTTGACGTCGCCCCCCACGTGACAGGGCAGCTTGCCGCCGAAAGCCAGCGGATAGAGCACATCGCGGCTGATCTCGTAGCTCTCGCGGGTCCAGTCTTCCAGCGTGCCGGTCGCCAGCCGCGCCTTTTCGGCCGCGCTGTAGACGCGCACCAGCGGCGGACGGGCGGAGGTGATCGCGCGCTCGGCCAGCGTCGTGTCCCAGATCGAGTGCAGGTTGCGGCCCGGCGCGTCGCCGTAATCGGCCTTCACCGCGTTGCCGCCCTGGTCCTCGTTCTCGCCGATATGCAGCGGCTGGTGAATGTCGCCGACGAAGTGGACGAGGAAGACCAGCGCTTCGAGCCGCAGCACCGGCGCCAGCTTGTGGTTGGCCAGCAGCTTCTCGTCGCGCTCGATCTGCGCGGTGGCGCACATGCCGTCGCGGCACAGTTGCTTGAGGTCGAAAGTCCCGCAGACCGGCTGGTCGTGGTAGTGCCAGGAATTCTGGTAGGCCCAGCGCCAACGCTCGCCCTTGATGCAGTCGGGCCAGGTCGCGGCGTCCTCGATCGTGCGCATCGAGCACTTGGGCGTGTCCATCTCGCGCTCGTGGGCGAGCAGCTTGCGGATGGCGACGCGGGTGGCAGGGCGAACGTTGGCCATGGCGATGCCCGCCACGGTTCGGTGCCCCATCGCGCCCCAGGCGAAAGCCGGGCTGGATACGATCGTCGCAAGAGCGGCGAGGAGAAGGAGAACTTTGCGCATCATCAGGCCACCGGGTGCTCGTACTGTTCGATGACCCAGTCCTCCGCCTCGGCGGCGGCGATCCAGGCCTGCATCCATTCGTGCTCCCACACCGCCTGCATGTAGGCCTGCGCGAAGCCGGGCACGCCGATGCCGTACGTCAGGAAGCGGCTGACGACGGGGGCGTAGAACACGTCCGCCGCGCCGAAGGTGCCGAACAGGAACGGCCCGCCCTTGCCGAACCGCGCCCGCGCCTCGGCCCAGAGGGTGAGGATGCGCACGATGTCGGTGCGGGTCTCGTCCTCCAGCCCCGGCAGTTCGACGCGCGAGCGGATGTTCATCGGGCAATTGCGGCGCAGCGACAGGTAGCCGGAGTGCATCTCCGCCACCATCGATCGCGCCATGGCGCGGGCGGCGTCCTGCTTGGGCCAGAAGCGATCGCGGCCAACCTTGTCCGCAAGGTAGTCGACGATGGCGAGCGAATCCCACACCACCGCCTCGCCATCCCACAGGATCGGCACTTTGCCGTGGCTGGGGGCAAGGTCGTCGGAGGACTTCTTGAAGGCTTCCCATTCCTCGCCGAACAGGGGGACGGTGATCTCGTCGAAATGCAGGCCCGACTGTTTGCAGGCAAGCCAGCCGCGCAGCGACCAGCTGGAATAGTTCTTGTTGCCGATGATGAGCTTCACGGGACGGCGTTCCTCGGGATGGCTGAACAAGCGGCCTAGTGGCTGGGGGGCGCTGTGTCGAGGTGAAGAAAAGGCCCACCCCCAGCCCTTCCCGCAAGCGGGAGGGGAGAAGATGCGCAAAGCCCTCCCGCATGCGGGAGGGCCGGGAGGCTTGGCAGCTTGCCTGCCTAGCCGGACGGGGTGGGTATCAGCCCGCCCTCAGAACGCCCGCGTGATCATGTAGAACAGCGCACCCACCGCCGCACTGGCGGGGATGGTCACGAACCAAGCCACGATGACCCGGCTCGCCACCGACCAGCGCACCGCACTCGACCGCCGCGCCGCGCCGGTGCCGACGATCGAGCCGGTGATGGCGTGCGTAGTCGAGACCGGAATGCCCAGCGCCGACGCCCCGAACACCACGATGGAGCCCGCCGTGGAAGCACAGAACCCCGAGTGGTGATTGAGCTTGGTCAACTTGGAGCCCATCGTCTTGATGATCTTCCAGCCGCCCGAAAGCGTGCCCAGCGAAATCGCCAGGTAGCACGACAGCACCACCCAATGCGGCACATGAAAGCCCCCGGACATGTGCCCGGTCGAGTAGAGCAGCACGGCGATGATGCCCATCGTCTTCTGCGCATCGTTGCCGCCATGGCTGATCGAGTAGGCCGCGCTGGAGAGCAGGTGGAGGCTCTTGAAAATGCCGTTCGACTGGCGTGGGGACGTGCCCTTGAACAGCCAGCTGGTCAGCAGCATCAGCGCCATCGCGATGACGAACCCGAGCACCGGGGAGACGAAGATCGCCGCGATCGTCTTCACCGTGCCCGAGCTTTCGACCACCGCGAAGCCGCCGTGCGCCATGCCGGCGCCCAGCAACCCGCCGATCAGCGCGTGGCTGGAACTGGAAGGGATGCCCTTGATCCAGGTCAGGACGTTCCAGAACATCGCCCCCACCAAGGCACCGAACACCACGGCCGGGGTGACGGCATCGACGTTGATGATGCCCTTGCCCACCGTCTCGGCGACGTGGAGGCCGACGAAGAAGTAGGCGAGGAAGTTGCCGGCGGCGGCGAACAGCACCGCGAAGACCGGCGAGAGCAGCCGCGTCGCCACCACCGTCGCGATGGCATTGGCGGCATCGTGCAGCCCGTTGAGGAAGTCGAACGCCAGCGCGAGCGCGACGAGGCCGATCAGCAGCGGCAGGGCAAGGCTGTGGTCCATGGTCGGGCCTTTACGAGTGGTCGATGACCAGCCCGTCGATCTCGTTCGCGAGGTCCTCGAAACGATCGACCACGCGCTCGAGGCGCTTGAACATCTCCTGCCGCACAAAGAAGTGCATCGGGTTGGTCAGGTCCGCCTTGAACAGGCGCTTGAGCCCGGCCGCGTGGATCTCGTCGGCGTGGCCTTCCATGCGCACGAGGCGCTCGGTCAGTTCGTGGAGGCGGTGGCCGTTGTCGCCGATCTTGCGCAGCAGCGGGATCGCCTCGGCGGTCAGGCGCGCGGCATCGACGATGATCGCGGCCATGTCGATCATCTCGGGCTCGAACTCGCTCACCTCGTAGAGATCGCAGGCATTCGCCGTCTGCTGCATCTCGTCGATGGCATCGTCCATCGTATTGATGAGGCTGGTGATGGCCGAGCGATCAAACGGCGTCAGGAAGCTGCGGCGCACCGTCTGCAGAACTTCGCGGGTGATGTCGTCGGCGTCGTGCTCGCGCTCGGCGATCTCGCGGATGTGCTGGGCGCGGCCCGGACCACCCTGCGCCAAGCGGGCGAGCGCGTCGGCGCCGGCCACCAGCGTGGCGGCCTGCTTCTCGAACAGGTCGAAGAAGTTGCCCTGCTCGGGCAGCAGCTTCTGGAACCAGGCGAACATGGCATTGACCCCTGTCTTGCTTGCCACCGTGTCCACGGCTGCGCCCAGGAAGCGCGCGGGACTGGCGGCGGCGCGGAATTCACGTGCGCCGAAGGAACGTATGAGGGCGCGAAGGTCCTCTTCGTCGACCGCCCTAGCCGCTTCCTCCAGCGAGAACCAGCGCCGTTCGCGCTGGTGCTGCTCGTCCCATGTGGAAAGCTCGTCGGTGACCGCGAACGGATAGACATCGACGTCCGCCCATACCGAGGCGCCTGAATTGCGCTGCTTACGGTAGCGGTAGGAGCCCAGCGGCACTGGACAGGTCGCGCCCAGCACACCTGCTTCCTCTTCCGCTTCCTTCGAGGCGGCGGCGTGCGGTTGCAGCCCCTTCATCAGCCCGCCCTTGGGAATCACCCAGCGGCGGGTGCTGCGCGAGGTGATGAGCAGAATCTGGATCGGCGCGTCGACGGCGGGACCGACGGTGCGGTAAGGAAGAACGGCAATCTGGCGCATATGGGCGAGATTCCTTTCATCCCTCGACGCGTGAAGCTGCGCCCCATAGGGGACGGCGCGCCGTCATGCAAATGTCACAAACAGAGACACGGTCTCGATTGTGGACTCGAATGATGAAAGGATGATTTCCGCAACGCTACGCGGCCGGCGCTGGCGTCGTCCCGGACCTGATCCGGGACCGCTGGGTACTCTTGAGGCGATAGCTTGCGATGGGCCACTGCGGCGCTGCGCGACATGTCCAGATCGAGCAGCTTTGCCAGCGATCGCGGCATTCGCCGGGATGGCGATTGGACACTCCCCAATCCCACCCCGGACTTCCCAACCTCGCTCAGGCTGAGCTTGTCGAAGCCCCCGCCGCGCGCGGAAGTGGTTCAGAGTTCCGAATCGCCCAGCACGGCAGCGCGCAGTTCCTCGATCCCGAGGCCCTTTTCGGAACTGGTAACATGGACCACCGGGAACGCGGCGGGATGCTTGCGGGCTTCAGCGATAGTGGCGGCGTGGACCGCTTCCAGTTCGCTGGCCTTGATCTTGTCCGCCTTGGTCAGGACGAGGCGATAGCCCACCGCCGCCTGATCCAGCATCTCCATCATGTCGAGATCGACCTGCTTCACGCCGTGGCGCGAATCGATCAGCACCAGCGTGCGCTTGAGTTCCACACGGCCACGCAGGTAGTCGCGCACCAGACGGCGCCAGGTCTCGACAACCTTGGGCGGCGCCTTGGCGAAGCCGTAGCCCGGCATGTCGACGAGGCGGAACTTGAGCGGTTCGGCCACGTCGAAAAAGTTCAGCTCCTGCGTGCGGCCCGGCGTCACCGAAGTACGCGCGATCGCCTTGCGGCCGACCAGTGCGTTCAGCAGCGAGGACTTGCCCACGTTCGACCGGCCCGCAAAGGCGATCTCCGGCGCATCGGGATCGGGCAGGAACTGCAGCGACGGTGCCGACTTCAGGAACGTCACCGGTCCCGAGAACAGCTTGCGCGCGCGCTCCGTCAGTTCTGCCATTTCTTCATTCACGCGATCATCACTCACTTTGTACGGGCCGCCGCGCGTGCCTTGTCGGCCGCGTCCTTCTCGGCTTGCGCCTTGAGCTGCGGATGGCGGCTGTAGAGGAACTTCTGCTGCGCGATGGTCAGGATGTTGGAGGTGATCCAGTAGACCAGCAGGCCCGAGGCGAAAGGCGCCATCACGAACATCATGAACCACGGCATCAGCTTGAACACCTGCTGCTGCGCCGGGTCCATCTGGGCCGGGTTGAGCTGGAACTGCAGATACATCGTCGCGCCGAGCAGCAGGGCGAGCAGGCCGATCGCCAGGAAGCTGGGCGGATCGAACGGCAGCAGGCCAAACAGGTTCAGGATGTGCAGCGGATCCGGAGCCGAAAGGTCCTTGATCCACAGCACGAAGGGCTGGTGGCGCATCTCGATGGCCAGGATCAGCGTCTTATAGAGCGCGAAGAACACCGGGATCTGCAGGAACATCGGCAGACAGCCTGCGAGGGGATTGACCTTCTCCTGCTTGTAGAGGGCCATGATCTCCTGCTGCTGCTTCTGCTTGTCGTCCTTGTAGCGCTCCTGGATCGCCTTCATCTTCGGCTGGATCGCGCGCATCGCCGCCATCGAGGCGAACTGGCGCTGGGCGACCGGGAACATCATGCCGCGCACGATGAGGGTCAGCAGGATGATGGCTACGCCGAAGTTGCCGACGAGGCTGAACAGCTTGGTGAGCAGCCAGAAGATCGGCTTCTCGAACCATCGGAACCAGCCCCAGTCGATCGCGAGGCCGAAGTTGGCGATGCCCTGCGCCTCGTAGGCGTCAAGCACCTTGTGCTCCTTGGCGCCCGCGAAGATCTTGGTCGTCACGCTCTGGCGCGTGCGCGGCTGGATCACTGCCTGATCGTATACCACGTCGGCGCGGAAGATCTGGTTGCCGAGCGAACGGAACGTGCTCTCCGCCTTCGCGCCCACGGGAATGAGGGCCGACATCCAGTAGATGTCGGTGAAGCCGATCCAGTCGGTGCGGCCCGCTTCGTTGACGGTGCCGGCTTCGGCCACGTCCTTGTAGTTGGTGCCGAAGGTCACCGAACCGTCGAAGGCGCCGATCGGCCCCGAATGGACGTTCCAGGTATCGAGGCTTGCAGTCTTCTCGGTACGGTTGACGAGCGCGAAGGGCTTGACCGAAACCGCGCCGCCGCCCGTGTTCTCGACGGTCTGCTGCGCGGTGATCATGTAGTTCTGGTCGATCGAGTACGTGATCGCGAAGCGCTGGCCGGTGGGGTTCGCCCAAGTCAGGGTCACCGGGGTGGTCGGGGTCAGCGTGGCGTTCGCGGGCGCGGTCCAGACGGTCGAGGCGGTCGGCGCGGCGACGCCGCCCTCACCCAGCCAGCCGACCTGTGCAAACTGCTGCGCGGGAGTCCCCGCGGGCGAGAAGATGCGGACCGGGCCGGAATTCTTCTCGACCGTTTCGCGGTGGCGATTGATCACGAGGTCGTCGACGATCGCGCCGGTCAGGTTGATAGAGCCCGAGAGGCCGGGCGCGGAAATCTTCACGCGGCCCGGAGCAGCCAGCTCGGTCTTGAGGTCGGTAGCTTCCAGCGTGCGGTCGGCGGCATCCATCAGGCCACCTTCGCGCGTCGGCTTGGTGGGACTGGAGGCGTTCTTGGCGCCGCCGGACTCGACGATCTGCGTCGGGGTCTTGGCCTGCGGATAGAAATAGCCGACCCCGGCCTCCCAGCCGAAGAGCACGAGCGCGGTCAGTACGACCGCAAGGATGATGTTACGCTGGTTTTCCACGAAAGCCTGTTTCCTGCCCGTATCTTCGTCTCGGCGGCGGCCATGTGGGGCCGCCGGCATCACTTCGCCAGTATCTAAGGTTCAGTCCGGCACGGGATCGTGCCCGTGCCCACCCCAAGGATTGCAGCGCAATAGACGCCACAGCGCCAGCAATCCACCCTTGATCGCACCATGCTTGCGAACCGCGATAATCGCGTACTGCGAACAGGAGGGGGAGTAGCGGCAGGTGGGCGGCATGATCGCCGAAGGACCGAGTTGCCACAATCGCGCGACCCCGATGATCGCCAGCCCCGGAAGCGAGACGAGGAAGGCGAGAACCTTGGTCATTTGCGAGGACCGCGCCTGCGATTCGGCTGGCGAGGGGCGTCCCCCTTGCCGTCCCGCGCCCGTCCCAGCGCGGCGACGAGTTCGCCGCGCAGCTTTTCGAAGTCGCGCTCGACCCCGCCTTCGCGGCCGATCAGGACGTGGTCGGTGTCAGCCAAGCCATGCTCGGGGAGCAGTTCGCGCAGCAAGGCGCGGAAACGCCGTTTCATGCGGTTGCGCACGACGGCATTGCCGATCTTCTTGGTCACCGTGATCCCGGCGCGCCGTCCCAGCCCGTCATTGCGGTTGGCCAGCAGCACGAAACCGGGACGCGCGACTCGCAGGCCGCGATTGGCGGCGAGAAAGTCCGAACGACGGCTCAGGACCGTGTAGGCGTCAGCCTGCTTCATGACAGCTCGAACGTCGGGACATGGCGATTCGCGCCAAAACAAAACGGCGCCAGCCCATGCCCTCGCGCAAGGCGAGAGCGTGGGCTGGCGCCGCTTATGGCAGGAGCTTTGCGCCCCTGCCGATCCCGGCGGATTAGGCCGAGAGCTTGGCGCGGCCGCGAGCGCGACGCGCGCGCAGAACCTTGCGGCCACCGACGGTCGCGGTGCGGGCACGGAAGCCGTGACGACGGGCGCGAACAAGGTTGCTCGGCTGGAAAGTGCGCTTCATGTCAGTCCTCGAAAATCTAACAAAAAGGGCCGCCCAAACCGGACGACCATGGAAATCGTTGGCCGCCGTTACTGGAACGACGGGATTGAGTCAACAACAGCCGCAAGCTGGACGAACTGAAAACGCGGGCTCACGTCCACTTTCACCTCGTCGAGTTGCACCCATGCACTCATCTCTCCCGCATCGAGCCAGCGCGCCGAAGCGAAGGGCACCGAATTGGTCATGGCATAGAACGCCTGCGCCTCGGCCGCATTCATGCCCATGGCGCGGTAGTAGTCGATGTAGCGGCGATTCTCGGGGGCATTGGCGGCATAGTCCGAGGGCTCGAGCCCGGTGTCGTCCTGCCAGGAATGCACCGCGAACTCGGAGCCCGGATCGGCGTAGCGCCGTGCGCCCGCCAGGAACAGTTCTACCCCGCCCGAACGCACCGACCCTCCCGCCGGAACATGGGTGACGATGCCACTGCGGCGAATCATCTGGCCGACCTGCAGGTTGGCGAGGTCGTCTTCGGTGCCGGGGCAGTCGATCATCTCGATCGTGGCAATTCCGGGATGGTCGCGCAGCATCGCGGTGAACTGCCCGGGCGTGCGCGCGTCGGTGACATCGACCAGCGCCGCCCGGCCCTCGTCCAGCACGCGGAACGGACCGTAGGCCGGACCTTGCGGAATCGCAGGCGCTTCGATCGCGGTAGTGAAAAGGGTGCGCTCGCCCCCGGTAACGACGGAATCGGTGACCTCGTCGACAGTCTCGTACTCGATTACCTGCGCCGACAGGGGGGACACGGCGAAAAGGGCGACCAGAGCAAGACTTGCGGAAAGCGAGCGCATCACAAGTCTATGCCGGGAACACCCTTACCCTCTTCCTCACGGGTCCGGTTAAAGTGCTGTAAGGTATATTTTTGAACATGGCGCCGCCGCGAGCGGGCCTTACTAGACGAGGTCTTCTTCGCAATTCTTGCAGAAAGGCCCTTCCCTTGGTCGCCATCGTCTCGACCGTCGCGTACCTCGGGCTCGAGGCGCGTGCCGTCGAGGTCCAGTGCCAGATCGCGCCGGGAATGCCGGGCTTCACGCTCGTCGGCCTGCCCGACAAGGCGGTGCGCGAAAGCACCCAGCGGGTGAGCGCGGCGCTCACCGCGATGGGGTTGGCGCTGCCGCCCAAGCGGATCATCGTCAACCTCTCCCCCGCCGACCTGCCCAAGGAAGGCTCCCACTTCGACCTGCCGGTAGCGCTGGCGCTGCTGGCGGCGATGGGCGTGGTCGATGCCGAGCAACTGGGCGATTTCGTGGCCGTGGGCGAACTCGCGCTCGATGGCCGGGTGATCCCCTCTCCCGGCGTATTGCTGGCGGCGATCCACGCCAGCGAGCACGAGAAGGGCCTGATCTGCCCGGCCTCGCAAGGCTCGGAAGCGCGCTGGGCCAGCGGGGTGCCGGTCGTCGCGGCGCCCAACCTCATCAGCCTGCTCAACCACTTGCGCGGCATCCAAGTGCTGCAGACGCCACCGCTGGGCGAGGTCGAAACGCGGGCAGGCGGCCCCGATCTCCGGCAGGTCAAGGGACAGGAAACCGCCCGCCGCGCACTAGAGATCGCGGCTGCGGGCGCGCACAACCTGTTGATGGTCGGGCCACCGGGTGCGGGCAAGTCGCTGCTCGCATCGTGCCTGCCCGGCGTCTTGCCCGAACTCACCCCGGCCGAAGCGCTGGAGGTATCGATGGTCGCCTCGGTAGCGGGCACGCTGGAGGGCGGGCGGATCAGCCGTGCCCGGCCGTTTCGCGCGCCGCATCACTCCGCCTCGATCGCCGCTCTGACCGGTGGCGGGATCAAGGTGCGGCCGGGTGAAGTTTCGATGGCGCACCTCGGCGTCCTGTTCCTCGACGAACTGCCCGAATTTCAGCGGCAGGCCCTCGATTCGCTGCGCCAGCCGCTGGAAAGCGGCGAAGTCACCGTCGCCCGCGCCAATGCCCATCTCACGTATCCCGCACGAGTCCAGTTGATCGCGGCGATGAACCCATGCCGGTGCGGCTACATGGGCGACCCCGCCCTTGCCTGCAGCCGCGCGCCGCGCTGCGGGGCGGATTACCAGAGCAAGGTTTCCGGGCCGCTGCTCGACCGGATCGATCTTCACGTCGAGGTAGATCCCGTCCGCGCCGTCGATCTCGCCCTCCCGCCACCAAGCGAAGGCAGCGTGCAGGTCGCCGCCCGGGTGGCTCAGGCGCGCGAGATTCAGGCGGAGCGACTGAACGGCACCAAGGCGCGCACCAATGCCGAACTCGACGGCGACCTGCTGGAAGCCCACGCCACCCCGGACGAGGCCGGACGCCGCCTGCTGATGCAGGCCGCCGAAGCGATGCGCCTCTCCGCGCGCGGCTACACCCGCATCCTGCGCACCAGCCGCACGATCGCCGATCTGGCGGGGGCGGGTCAGGTCACCCGCATCCATGTCGCCGAGGCGCTGAGCTATCGCCGCCGTGCTCCGGTGGGGTGAGAGCCCGCGCAAGGTGACAGGGTTTACACGGTTGACACGGTCCAGAGAGAAAGGTGTCACCTTAGGGCCGGAAAGTGTCACCTTAGAGCCGCAAGGTGACACATTTTGCGTGCGATGTGTCACCTTGCGCGAGTGAGGTGTCACCTTGCGGTGTAACCTTGTGGTGGGAGTTGAGCGACGGACGGTCATGAGCGCAGTGTATCGGAGTGCCCGTTGTGTAGGAAAGCCGACCTTCGGCAAGCGCCCCCTTGCAGACGTTCTGTCTTCCCCGCAGTCTGCAGACCATGAGCAGGGAAAACATTCAGCGCGAAGCCATGCCCCAACTTGTGGCAGAGGTGCGCATGTATGAAGCAAAAGATGGCGGCCGTACCGGTCCAGCTCTGCCAGGTTGGGGATGCCCAGTATCCGTGTCAAAAACGGAACCCGTGCAAGGATGGGATGCGCTTCCATTGCTTCGGGATGAACCTCTTCATCCTGGTGAGGATCGGCATCTGGGTTTTGTCTTCCTTTCAGGCCAAGAGGCAGCCGATGCTTTGAAGGAGGCCGGTCATTTCTACCTTTGGGAAGGCCGTTTTATCGGCGAAGCGACTGTGGTCGGATAGTGACCGCTTTCCACCCATAGCGGGCATTCCGACCGCTTTCAGTGATGCCTGATTGCAGACCTTGGATGCCGATGCAAAGATAGCTGATGCTCACTGGTATCCTCAACAGCCTGCGCGGCTACCGAAGACAATTTGACGCTCTAGAAAACGCGATTTTTGCGGAAGTTCGCGGTGCTCTTCCTGAAATGAGCAAATCGGCCTTTGATGATCGCCTTAGAAGAGTCAATGTGATCCAGCCAATCCTTGGGAGAACGGAAGTTAATTTTTTCGAGCGCCGGAAAGGTCAGATTTTCTTCCCAACGTCGAGCCGGATATTGTCTACCGACGAATCCATTCGGATCGCCACGGTTAAATCGGAGGCCACTGATAACCTGTCTCGGTTCACAGTCGGCGTATACTGTGCAAACGGTGTTCTAACTTCGCTCGAATTCGACAAGCCGACCGAGCATTCCGCTATCGAAAACATAACTTCGATAACCGCTAGTTTTAGCCCGGACACACCTTGGGCTTGATGCCGGGGCTGTTTTCCCGGGGTGAGCATCGAAACCGGACCTTCGGTAATCCACCCTTTGCCGTCATTCCCGCGAAGGCGGGAACCCATCTTCTGACGCTTCGTGTTGCACGGGCATCAGTTGGGTTCCCGCTTTCGCGGGAATGACGGGGTTGGTTTAGAGCCGTTAAAACGGCAGATAACCACTCAAATCCGTCATTCAAACACCGTCGTCATCCCAGCGAAGGCTGGGACCGCTATGACCATGATATGCAATCTCGGCAGAGTTGCGGCAGCTTTTTCCCAGCCTAGCCGAGATGTCGCGACAGAACGAGAGCGGTCCCGGCCTATGCCGGCATGACGGTCTGGTTATGAAACGGCAGATAGCCCCTTACTCCCGCACATCCAGTTGCCGCAGGACTTCGGCCACTACCTTGGGCGAACTCGAAAAGTCGAGGTGGCTGCAGCGGATCGCCACCGCGCGGTCGCGCTCGTGCGGCCAGCCGGCGGCGGCGCGGGGCTGGATGATGCCGTCGCGCGGGCTCCACAGCGCGATCGTCGGCACGGCGGGCTTCTCCGAGAAATCGCAGTCGATCGGCGGGCTGTCCACCGAATGGCCGGTCACCACCTGATAGGCCTTCCACGCATTGTTGGCCCGCGGATCGCCCGAAAAGGGCGTGCCCATGGTAATGACCTTGGCCACCAGATGCGGCTCGCGCCGGGCGATCTCGCGCGCGAAGAGGCCGCCGAGCGACCAGCCGACCAGCGCCACCGGGTGCCAGTTCTCCCGCGCGATGATCGCCACCCGGCGCATGAGGTAGGAGAAATTGCGCTCGTTCGGCCCGAGGTTGAGGCCCAGGCCCCACTGGTGGACATGGTGCCCCGCGGCGGAGAGCGCGTCGGCCATCGGCTTCATCCGCTTGGGATGCGCGCCGAAGCCGGGCAGCAGCATGACCGGCATCGGGCTGACTGCCGGCTGCACCCGCTGCCCCGTGAACCGCACCTTGTGGCCGCCCCGATAGAGCGAGCGCAGTTCCGCCCACAGCAGTTCGAGCGGCGGCTTGCCGACCCCCTCGGGGTGCTGCTCGCGCGCGAAGGCGGCGCGCCGCGCGATCGCGGCGCGCAGGGATCCTGCGAAGCGTTCCTGTTCCTCGTTCAGCGGATCCATCGCTCTCTTCGCGTTACCCCATCATGTCTTGCAGTCGCCGAGGCGAGTGGTGGTCAGGTGAATCGTCATCTTCATTGAACCCGTGGGCGCAGGTCCGCCGGTGGTATCCATGTCGACCGTGACATCTGAACCATCGCGCCTGACCGTGCCATTAAGCGTCATCGTCGATTTGCCATCACCGGCGGACTGGCAATCCATCTGGGCATCGAGCCTGCCGCCATCAACGTCGAACTTCGAATAGGAGCACTCGTTCCCCTTGCCCACACCCCTGAACATGTCGCGATAGCCTTTTTCGGCGTCCGCCCTGGTCAGGCAGATGGTGCTTTCCTGCTTGGCCGCCATCATCGACTTCATCTGTTCGGCGGCTTCCTTCGGCATGCCCGGCACTTCGAGACGGGTGATCTCCACCGTCTGCCGATACTGGCCCGGCTGGGGAGTATCGAGCTTGGCCGCCTCGTGCTTCACCTCCTCCGCCGACTTCGGTGCACCGCCGCTCCCGGCCTGCTCGCCGTCGTCCTTCGATCCGCAGCCGCCCAGAACCAGCGCGCCCGTCATCATGCTCAGCGCCGCGATCATGATCCTGCCCTTCATGGCCTTCTCCTCTCCCTGAGATGGACCGAGGGCTATCACCGCCCTGCCCCAACGCCAACGCCCTGTTGCCGCAGGAACGGATATACCCCATATGTTCCGTCATGGCAGAGATCATCATCCGGCGCGGCCTCGAAGAACCCGATACTTCGGAGAACTTCGTCCCCCACAAACCGCAGCGGCCCGAGAAATCGATGCCGGGGCGGCCGTTCAAGATCGTCTCGGACTATGCCCCGGCGGGCGACCAGCCGACCGCCATCGCCGAACTCGTCGCCAGCGCGGCCGACGGCGAGAAGACGCAGGTGCTGCTGGGGGTCACCGGCTCGGGCAAGACCTTCACGATGGCCAAGGTGATCGAGGAACTGCAGCGCCCCGCGCTGATCCTGGCGCCGAACAAGATCCTGGCCGCGCAGCTCTACGGCGAGTTCAAGGACTTCTTCCCGGACAACGCGGTCGAATATTTCGTCTCCTACTACGACTACTACCAGCCCGAGGCCTACGTGCCCCGGTCGGACACCTACATCGAGAAGGAAAGCTCGGTGAACGAGGCGATCGACCGGATGCGCCACTCGGCCACCCGCGCGCTGCTGGAGCGCGACGACGTCATCATCGTCGCCTCCGTCTCGTGTCTCTACGGCATCGGATCGGTCGAGACGTACTCGGCGATGATCTTCGACCTCGTCACCGGCAAGGCGCAGGACCAGACCGAGATCATCCGCAAGCTCGTCGCCCTGCAGTACAAGCGCAACGACGTGGCGTTTGCGCGCGGCAACTTCCGCGTGCGCGGCGACAATCTGGAGCTGTTCCCCAGCCACCTCGAGGACGTGGCATGGCGCATCAGCTTCTTCGGCGACGAGATCGAGGAGATCGCCGAATTCGATCCCCTCACCGGCAAGAAGGGCGCGGTGCTGGAAAAGGTGCGCGTCTATGCGAACTCACACTACGTCACGCCCGGGCCGACGATGCGGCAGGCGAGCGAGGCGATCCGCTTCGAGCTGACCGAGCGGCTCAAGGAACTGGAGGCCGAGGGCAAGCTGCTGGAAGCCCAGCGGCTTGAACAGCGCACCAACTTCGACCTTGAAATGATCGCCGCCACCGGATCGTGCAACGGAATCGAGAACTACAGCCGCTTCCTGACCGGGCGCATCCCCGGCGAGCCGCCGCCGACCCTGTTCGAGTACCTGCCGGATAACGCCCTGCTCTTCGTCGACGAAAGCCACCAGACGGTGCCGCAGATCGGCGCCATGTCCAAGGGCGACCACCGCCGCAAGATCACGCTGGCCGAATACGGCTTCCGCCTGCCCAGTTGCATCGACAACCGCCCGCTGCGCTTCAACGAGTGGGACGCGATGCGCCCGCAGACCTTCGCGGTCTCGGCCACGCCCGGCCACTGGGAAATGGACCAGA
Organism: Novosphingobium sp. HR1a; assembly: GCF_015594425.1. NCBI lineage: Bacteria > Pseudomonadati > Pseudomonadota > Alphaproteobacteria > Sphingomonadales > Sphingomonadaceae > Novosphingobium > Novosphingobium sp. HR1a. The sequence continues at coordinate 52,256 of NZ_JABXWS010000014.1, read as the reverse complement.
CCGGCGGCGTCTTCGCCGAACAGGTCATCCGCCCCACCGGCCTGATCGACCCCCCGGTGGAAATCCGCCCGGTGGAGGATCAGGTGCAGGACTGCATCGCCCAGTGCAAGGAAGTGGCCGCCAAGGGCTACCGCACCCTCGTCACCACCCTCACCAAGCGCATGGCCGAGGACCTGACCGAGTTCATGCACGAACAGGGCGTGCGCGTGCGCTACATGCACTCCGACGTGGAGACGCTGGAGCGCATCGAACTGATCCGCGATCTGCGCATGGGCGTCTACGACGTGCTGATCGGCATCAACCTGCTGCGCGAGGGCCTCGACATTCCCGAATGCGGCCTCGTCTGCATTCTGGACGCGGACAAGGAAGGCTTCCTGCGCAGCGAAACCTCGCTGATCCAGACCATCGGCCGCGCCGCGCGCAACGTGGACGGGCGGGTGATCCTCTACGCCGACCGGATAACCGGTTCGATGGAACGCGCGATGGCCGAAACCGACCGCCGCCGCGCCCGGCAGGAGCAGTTCAACCTCGAAAACGGCATCACCCCGCAGACGATCAAACGCCGCATCGCCGACATCGTGGCGGATACCGCCAGCCGCGACGGCGTCATCGTGGACCTTGAGGACGACAGCACCAACAACCTCGTCGGCCACAACTTGCGTGCCTACATCGAGGACCTCGAAAAGCGTATGCGCGCGGCAGCAGCAGACCTTGAGTTTGAAGAAGCCGGCAGGCTGCGCGACGAGATCAGGCGGCTCGAGCAGAGCGAACTTGGCTTGCCGGAGGCGGAACACAAGGCGCCAAGGGTGGGGCGTTCTAACGAGGGCAAGCCGGGCACGCGAAAGATGCGGTACGGGAAGACGCAGCGGAAGTTCGGGAAGTGAACCACTTTTCCACAACCCGGCTTGTTGCGACTCGCGTAGTGGCCAGTATTAGAAGTGCTGCACATTATAGAGGCAGCCATGATCGCAAACTTCAAGAACCGTGAAGCCGAGCGCATCTGGACAGGCGAGCGCAGCCGCGTCCTGCCTGCCGACATTCAACCTCGCGCCCTGAACAAGCTGCGCCTGATCGACGCCGCCGAAACCCTCGACGACTTGCGCAACCCGCCCGGCAACCGCCTTCATGCCCTGACAGACGACCGCACCGGACAACATTCCATTTCCATTAACATGCAATGGCGCATATGTTTCGTCTGGAAGGATGGACATGCCCACGATGTCGAAATCGTCGATTACCACTGATGCCGACACCGACTGGCTGCCCAATCCGCACGCCGGTGAAATGCTGCTGACCGAGTTCATGGAACCGCTCGAAATTGCCGCCGCAGACCTTGCCGCCGCCATCGAAATCCAGCCCGCCCGCCTCGACGCTCTGATCGACGGCTCTACCCGCATAGACGGCGAACTCGACCTGCGGCTGACCCGCTATTTCCGCATGTCCGAAGGCTTCTTCCTGCGCCTGCAGGACCAGTACGAACTGCGCGCCGCCAAGCGCCGTCTCGATGGCGAGCTTGAGCGCATAACGCCCCGCGCCGCCTGACCCCGCCCGGACTTATCGGGGCCGCGTCTCCGGCAGCCTGAGCAGCACCGGCAGCACGCAGATCGCCACCACCGCGATCATCACCCCCGGCACGCTCGATAATGCGGTGCGCTCGGTCAACAGCTGTGCGAGCCACGGCGTCAGGCCGCCGAACAGCGCGGTTGCTGTGGTCGCGCCCAGCGCAAGGCCGCTGAGGCGACCTTCGGCGGGGACCTGCTCGGCCGTCGCCACCGCGCCGACGGCGCTCACCCCGCCCGCCAGCATCGCCAGCAGCACCGCGCCTGCAAGGGCGGCGCCATCGGAAGCGCCGCCCAGCAGGCGGAACAGCGCATAAGGCAACGCTGCCGAAAGCACCGCCAGTCCCACCAGCACCGGGCGTCGCCCGACACGGTCGGACAGGAGGCCGACGAAGGGTGTCACCACGATCACCGCCAGCGCCGCGATCGTCGCGAGTTGCAGCGCCTCGGCCTCGGTCAGGCTACCGGAGGATGTCAGGTAGATCGGCACATAGGTGATCCCGACGTAGTACGTGATCGAGCCCAGCGCCGAGATCGCGAAGCCGCGCAGCACGCCGGGGCGATAGCGCGAGAGAGCCTCGCCCAGCGGGTTCTTCGCCAGCGCCCCTGCCGCCTGCCGCTCGGCGAATTCAGGCGATTCGTCCATCGCCGCGCGGGCGAGCAGGATCACGCCGGCCAGCGCCGCGCCGAACAGGAACGGAATGCGCCAGCCCCAGCCGTCGAGCACCGGCGTCGGCATCAGGCTCACCACCAGCGCGGACATGCCGGCCGCGAGCAGGCCGCCGATCTCGCTGGTCGCCGCTGCCAGCGAGGTGACGAAGCCCCGCCGATGGCGCGGCGCGCCTTCGAGAAGATAGGCGACGACGCCGGTATACTCGCCGCCCACCGCAAAGCCCATCACGCAGCGCAAGGCCAGCAGCAAGACGCCCGCCAGCGGCCCGACCTGCGCGGCCGTCGGCAGCAACGCGATCGCCAGCATCGCCGCCGTCATCAGCGTCATCGAGGCCAGCAGCGTCGCGCGGCGCCCGTAGCGATCGCCGAAGTGGCCGAACACCATCGCCCCGACCGGCCGCATCAGATAGGCCATGGCAAAGCCCAGCAGCGCCGTCAGCACCGCGCCTTCGCCAAGGAAGAACACCCGCGACAGCACCGTCGCCAGGTAGAGGTACAGGGTAAAGTCGTACCACTCCACCACGGTGGACAGCGCCGCGAGGGCAAGCGATCGGCGGTCGAGCGAGGCATGCGAGGTCAGCGACATGATCTCACAACGCCTTTTCCGCCGGTCGGCTGCGTCAGCTCCAGGTCGCTTCGGGCGGCAGGCTCATCAGGATCGCGTCGATATTGCCGCCGGTCTTCAGGCCGAACAGCGTGCCGCGGTCGTAGACGAGGTTGAATTCCGCATAGCGCCCGCGCCATTCCAGCTGCTGCGCCTTGTCGGCCGGGGTGAAGTCCATCCCCATGCGGCGGCGTACCAGCCGGGGGAATACCGCCAGGAACGCCTCGCCCACCGCCTTGGTGAAGGCGAAGTTCGCCTCCCACGCGGCTTCGTCGCCGCATTCGAGGTGATCGTAGAAGATGCCGCCGACGCCGCGATGGACCTTGCGGTGGGGGATGTAGAAATACTCGTCCGCCCAGGCCCTGAAGCGGTCGTAGTAATCGGCGCCGTGGGCATCGCAGGCTGCCTTGAATTCCGCATGGAACTCGGCCGTGTCCTCCTCATAGGGCAATGGCGGGTTGAGATCGGCGCCGCCGCCGAACCAAGCCTTGGTCGTCGTCAGGAAGCGCGTGTTCATGTGAACCGCCGGGACATGCGGGTTCGCCATGTGCGCGACGAGGCTGATGCCGGTGGCGGTGAAGCCGTTGTTCTCGGCCGAGGCCCCGTTGATGGTCGCGGCGAAGTCCTTGGCCAATCCGCCCGAGACGGTCGAGATGTTGACGCCGACCTTCTCGAACACGCGCCCTTTCATGAGCCCGCGTGTGCCACCGCCGGTTTCGCCGCCCTGTTTGTCTTCGGCACCCTCCACGGCGGCGCGCTGCCAGGGCGTGTAGCCGAACACCGCATCGGAGCCCCCCTCGCGCTCGATCGCCTCGAATTCAGCGCAAATGCGATCGCGCAAGGTGCGGAACCAGTCGCTGGCGCGCGTCGTGTAGGGGGTCCAGTCCGTCATCCGTGTCCTCATGGCAGGTTGCCGCAACGTGGCACCCTTCGCTTCGCACGGCGCTTGCCAAATCGGACAAGCTGCGGCAAGGAAAAGCCATGGTTCCCTTTTCGTTCTGCGGTCAGGAGATGGTTCTGGTGGACGGCGCCATGCGGGGTGCCTGCGCGCTTTACTGGCCGCGCGAACAGGCGCTGCTGGTCGCCGACCTCCATCTGGAGAAGGCCAGCTTCTTCGCCCGCACCGGCCAGATGCTGCCCCCCTACGACAGCCGCGAGACGCTGGAACGGCTTGCCTCGGCAGTGAGGACCACCGGCGCGCGGCGGGTCTTCGCACTGGGAGACAATTTCCACGACAGCGCCGGACCGGACCGGCTGGAGCCGCACGCCGCCGGGATGCTCGCCGCGCTGACCCGCGCGCTCGACTGGGTATGGATCACCGGCAATCACGACCCGCATCTGGGCGCCGAGGCAGGTGGCACCCGAGTCGAGGAACTGATGCTGGCAGGCCTTGCCCTGCGCCACCAGGCTTTGCCGGGCACATGCGAAGCGGAAGTCTCGGGCCACTTCCATCCACGCCTGATGATCGAGGCGCGCGGACGGCGGATTGCGCGCCCTTGTGCGGTGCGCAGCGAGAAACGGCTGATCCTGCCGGCCTTCGGAGCGCTGACCGGCGGTATGAATGCGGCCGATCCGGCGATCCTGTCCGCGCTTCAGCCGGCCGATGCGATCGAGGCGCTGGTGCCTGCTCGCGGGCAGCTGATACGCTATCCGCTCTGGCGCAAAGCGGCCTGAATACCTATATGGCGCGCAAGGCCGGTTTTCCGGTCGGGGCGTTCCATCTGCAATCTCGTGAAATCGCGCTTTGCGCGCGAGGACGAATCGCATTAATGACCGCCGAATCCAGCCACGTCGACTGTAACGACTCAGGAGAACGCATATAGCACCCCCACCCCGGCGCATGATGACGCCACCGGTCAAGAGTGGACCGCGCTACAATAACATGATCCAGTCGGACAAGGTCCGCGTTATCGACCATGAGGGCGAGAACCTGGGCGTCATGTACACGCGCCAGGCGATCGAGCAGGCAGCTGAGGTCGGTCTCGACCTCGTTGAGGTCTCCCCGAACGCCGATCCGCCGGTGTGCAAGTTCCTCGACGTGGGCAAGTACCGTTACGAGGCGCAGAAGAAGGCAAACGCCGCTCGAAAGACGCAGAAGACGCAGGAGATCAAAGAGATCAAGATGCGTCCGAACATCGACGACCATGACTACGACACGAAGATGCGCAATGTCGTGCGCTTCATCGAGGACGGCGACAAGGTCAAGGTGACGCTACGCTTCCGTGGTCGCGAGCTTTCGCACCAGCAGCTTGGCATGGACCTCCTGCGCCGTGTGCAGCAGGATGTGGAAGAGATCGCCAAGATCGAAGCCTATCCGCGCATGGAAGGCCGCCAGATGCTGATGGTGCTGTCGCCGAAGTAAGCGATAGCTGTCGGTTTCGACGCAAACGAGGGGCGTGGCCGATGGCCGCGCCCTTTGTCGTTTGAGGATGGGGCTTCGAGACGGCAGAGCGCCATGATCATACCTCCAATCGTCATTGCGAGCGAAGCGAAGCAATCCAGGGCACGGTTATGCCGCCCTGGATTGCTTCGCTTCGCTCGCAATGACGAAGGGTGGCTTAATCCGATACCATCTCAACCCCGCTCAGGCTGAGCTTGTCAAAGCCCCGTGAGCGAAAAGCCGCCGCTCAGCCCTTCCACTCGCGGCGTTCTTCCGCCGCGCGCAGGACTTCGTAGGCAAGTTGGTACGTCTGGAACGCCTTCGCCGCCTCGGCATCATTGGGCTTCACGTCCGGGTGGACTTCCTTGGCCCTGGTGCGCCACGCCTTGCGCACCGCATCGAAGTCCGCGTCGGGATCGAGGCCCAGCGCTTCCAGCGCCCGCAGTTCATCCCGGCTGCGCGAGCCATCGCCCGAGCCGCCCCAGCCGTAATGCTGCGCTTCCTTGTAGCCGGAGGTCTCGGCCTGCTCGCTCGCTTCACGTGCGGCGGCTTCCTCGGCGTCCAGCCCGGCGAAGTAGTCCCAGCCCGAGTTGTATTCCGCCGCGTGCTTCTGGCAGAACATCCAGCGATCGGGGCTGTTGGGGCTCTTGGGAGCGGGGCACTCGCCGCGGTCGTTGCAGCCGTGGCGATCGCACAGGCGTACTTCCACGGCCTCGCGCGCGCTGCCATAGCCGCGCCAGCGCGGAAAACCCCAGTCTGCGGATCGGCGTGCGCGGCTCATCAGATCGGCGATACGCCGCGACTCGACGGGGACGCAACCCCCGTCTGACGCAAAAATATCAATCCGGCGCGCAGGGCACGCCCGCGCGCCGGGATCGGCATCAATCGATGGTGACGGTCACCGCGCGGCGGTTCTGCGCCCACGAAGCCTCGTCCGAACCGAGCGCGATCGGGCGCTCCTTGCCGTAGCTGACGGTGGTGATGCGCGAGGGGTCGATGCCCAGGCTCGCCAGATAGTTCTTGGCGGCGTTGGCACGGCGCTCACCCAGCGCGATGTTGTATTCGCGGGTGCCGCGCTCGTCGCAGTGGCCCTCGATCGTGGCGCGCTTGTTGGGGTACTGCTGCAACCACTGCGCCTGCTTGGCGAGAGCGGCCTGATCCTGCGCATCGACGGTTGATTCGTCGAGGGCGAAGTAGATCGTGTCCGCGCCCATCATCTTGGCGACGAAGTCCGCCTGGCTGCCGGGCTGGGCCATGCCGTAGCCGCCGCTCGACTGGCCGGTGTCGGTGCTGGTCGCCGGGCCGGGATCGGGCGGAAGCTGGGCCGGAGCCTTCTTGCCGCAAGCCGAGATGGCAAGAGCGCCGGCCACGACCAGCGCCGTCGCGCCGACGCGGGTGATGCGCATGGATGAGAGGGAAGAAGGCATCGGCAATCTCCTATGTCGCCGCCATGATACGACTGGCCTGTTGAATGGGCGGCATGGTGTGATGGTTCCGTTCAATTCTCTACACAGTCAAGATGAACGTCGGGCAACCTGAACGCGAGAAAACGGCCCCGGATTTCGCCGGGGGCGTCAACTTGCTGCATTCGCCCGCAAATCAGGGGCGGATCGGACCCCAGGCCGGATCCGAGGCGCCCACCGGGGTCGGCAGCTTGCGCTCGTTGCGGCCGGTGAGGTCGACCTGCCAGATCGAGGCGAGGCCGGTGCTCTTGGTCGTGCGGAAGAACTGCACGATGCGGCCGTTAGGCGACCACGTCGGCGCCTCGTCCTGCCACGAATCGGTGAGGTGGCGCATGCCGCCGCCGTTCGGGTTCATCACGGCGACGCGCAAGTTGCCCGCGATGTGGGTGAAGGCGATCTGGTCGCCGCGTGGGCTCCATTCCGGGGTTGCCGCGCGGCCGCCGAAGAAGCTGATCCGGCGCTGGTTCGACCCGTCCGAATTCATAACGTAGACCTGCTGGCTGCCCGAGCGGTCGCTCTCGAACACAATCTGCGAGCCGTCGGGCGAATAGCTGCCGCCGATGTTGATGCCCGGGCCGTTGGTCAGGCGCTGCGGGGTGCCGCCGCCTGCCGAGGAGATGCGGTAGATGTCGGTCGTGCCGCCCTTGGCCATCGAATAGAGCACCCACTTGCCGTCCGGCGACCAGCGCGGCGCCAGCGTTGGCGCACCGGTGCGGGCGATCAGCGTCTGGCGGTCGGTCGCAAGGTCGTAGGCGTAGATGCTCGGCTGTCCGTTGAGGTAGGACAGGTACATGATCTTGCTGTAGTCCGGCGAATAGCGCGGGGTGAGCGCCATCGACTGGCCGCTGGTCAGGAATCGGTGGTTGGCCCCGTCCGAATCCATGATCGCAAGGCGCTTCATGCGATGGTCCTTGGGACCGGTCTCGGCGATGTAGGCGATCTTGGAATCGAAGAACGGGCTTTCGCCCGAGAGGCGCGAATAGACCATGTCGGCGCACTTGTGCGCGGCGCGGCGCCAGTCGGACGGGGGAACCTGCCAGCCGCCCTTCACCAGCTGCTGCTTGAGCTGCACGTCGTAGAGATAGCAGCCGATGGTGAGGTTGCCGTCGGCGCCTGCGCGCACGAAGCCCTGCACCAGCATGTCGGCGCTGCGCGCGGCCCATGGCGTGTAGTCCGGCGCCTGAATCTGGCCATAAGCGGGCTGCGGCAGGCCGTCGGGGCCGGAGGGCTTGAACAGGCCGTTGTTCTTGAGATCGCCCGCGACGACTTGCGCCAGTGCACGGCCGAGCTGGCCGGTCGTGCCCGCATTGGTGCGGGTCGGCACGTCCTGATCGGTGGCGAAGGTGGTGATGGCGATGCCGAGGTCGTTCCACGCACTGTCGTCGGACACCGTAACCTCGAGGCCACCGTCCTGCGGCGGCGGCGCGTTCACCACGGGTGCCGGGGCGCCTTGCGCGAAGGCCGTACCCGATACCGCCACACTCGTCGTAAGCATCAATCCCAAGGCGAGAACACGGGTTATCTTCATTGCGATAGCCTTCTGTCAAACGTGGTCGTGACGACCTTCCAGCCCTCGTAGAGATCGTCGGGCAAGTTGAATGGCGCCGCAAGCCTTACCGCACGCACGGCCTGTTCCTGATGGCGTTCCACCTGCGCGCGGTTGGAGGCGTTGACGCCGCTGGTGCCGATCACCTCGGGCGCGCCGGCAAGGCTGCCGTCGCGGTTGAGGCGGAAACGCACCTTGGTGGTCAGCAGTTCGACGTCGGCGCCCTGCGGCGCCTGCCAGTGCGGCTTGAGCTGCCGGTTGATCGCCGCGCCCAGCGCCGACCGGGCCGAAGGGCCGATCTCGGAGGCAGGCGTGCCGGTCGGCTTGGGCGCGCTGGAAGTGGCGCCCGGCGTGCCCGGCTTGAATGCATCGTCGAAAGCACTGGTGCCCGCCTTCTTCGGCGGCGTCGCCGAATTGCTCGATCCCGAAGACTGCCCTGCGGTGGCCGGCTTGGTCGCGGGCCTTGTCGCAGGCTTCGCAGCGGGTTGGGGCGAAGGCTTGCGAACGATGTCATCGATCGCGCTCGACTTGCGCGGCGGCGCCTTGGGCGCGGGCTTTGCCGCAGGCTTGGGCGGCGTCGGCTTCGCTTTGGGCGGAGTCGGCTTGGGGAGCGCGGGCTTGGGCTTCTCCACCGGCTTGGGTTTCGGCTTCGGAACCGGCTTGGGCTCGGGTTTCGGCTCAGGCTTGGGCTTTTCCACCACGCGCGGGGCGGGCTCCGGAGCGGGAGCCGGTTCGGGCTCCGGCGCAGCCGCAGGTTCGGGCGGGGGCGGCGCTGCCGCCGGCGCGGGCTGGCCCAGTTCCGGGCTCTTGTCCGGAGACGCCTCGCCGGGATTCGGGGCAGTCGAGGTCGCCGCGACCTCGTCGCTGATCGTCACCTCGATACGCTCGGGCGGCTTGACCACGTTGTTCGAGCGCGGGCTGTACAGGATCGCAGCCAGCACCGCGCCGTGCAACAGCACGGCGACGACGAGGCCGATCCTCTCATCCTTGCGCACACCCAGTACCGCCATCAGACCGACCCTACCCGGCGCGCCTTAACCGCCGCTGACATCGGTAACCAGCGAGATCGAGGTGAAGCCTGCGCGGTTGAGTTCGCCCATGACTTCCATCACCCGGCCATAGTCGAGCGCCTTATCGGCGCGCAGCGTCACCAGCGGCGGCTTGCCGTCGGGACCGGCGGGCGTGGAGGCCAGACGCTCGGGCAGTTCGCCGGACGCGAGTTCGTCCTGCTCGTAGAATACCGCGCCGTCGCGGCGCAGGGTGATGGTGATCTGGCCCTGCTCCTCGCTCATCGCCTTGGCGCGGCTTTCGGGCAGTTCGATCGGCACCGCCGCCTTCAGCAGCGGCGCGGTGACCATGAAGATGATCAGCAACACCAGCATCACGTCGACGAGCGGCGTGACGTTGATCTCGGCCATGGGGCCGCGACCGCCGCGACCTCGCCTGCGGCCTCCGCCGCCCGAGACGCCCATCCCCATCAGCGCTGCTCCAGCTGGCGGGTCAGGGCGGCGTGGAGGTGATCGGCGAAGCGCTGCAGGCGGGCCTCGAAGCCGTTCACCTTATGCGAGAAACGGTTGTAGGCGATGACCGCCGGGATCGCCGCGAACAGGCCGATGGCGGTGGCGAACAGCGCCTCCGAGATGCCGGGGGCGACGACCGCGAGCGAGGAATTCTGCTGCTGGCCGATATCGAAGAAGCTCTTCATGATGCCCCACACCGTGCCGAACAGGCCGACGAAGGGCGCCACCGAACCGACGGTTGCAAGGAAGTTCAGACGGTCGGAGAGCTTGTCCGCCTCCTCGCCCACCGAGGAATTGAGGATCGTGGCGATGCGCTGGCGGGCACCCTCGGCATCGATGCCGGGGCCGACGTTGCGCTTGAATTCACCGAGGCCCGCGCCTGCGACCTTGCCCATCGGCACGTCGCCGCGCTTGCGCTCCTTCTGGTAGGTGTCGAAGTTCTGGGCCTCCCAGAAGCCTTCCTCGTACTCGTCGCAGCGACGGCTGATCGCCCCCATGCGCACGATGAAGGTGACGATGATCATCCATACCCACACGCTGGCGAGGACCAGCCCGGCCATGATCGCCTGCACCACGATGTCGGCATCGAGGAACAGTTTCACCGGGTTGAGATGGTTGTCGTCACCGGCGAAGCTGATGGTCGAGGCAAGCAGGTCGAGCGTCATTCTGGTCCTTCCGGGGCCGGAGCGGCGATGGGTTCAAGTGTGGCGAAAGCCTGTTGCCAGGCCTCGGGCTGTCGGCGCGGTCGTCCTTCAGGGCTGATGAACGCGACCTTTACGGCCGACTCGCATAGCCTGACATCACCCCGCAATGCGACCTGTCGCAGCACACTGGCGACGCGGCCGGTGCTTTCGGCCCAGGTCTCGATGATGACGGTATCGCCCAGCCGCGCGGGCGAGAGGTAGCGCAAGTTCGCCTCGGCCACGGTGTAGAGTCCGGTGCCCGCCTCCAGCGAGGCGCGCTGGTCGATGCCGAGCACGTCGAGCAGGTCGGAGCGGGCACGCTCGAACCAGCGCAGGTAGTTGGCGTGATAGACCACTCCGCCCGCGTCGGTGTCCTCGTAGAACACGCGCAAGGGGTAGCGGTGGACTTTGCCGTCGATCACGCCCGATTGAGGCATGAGGGGGGAGGATGGTGCGTCCGTCATTCCGGGCGGTTGTGTAACGGGGAGCAGGGCGACTTCAACCCCGGGAGCGCAGGAACCGGCCTTGGAGGCTGTATTGCGGGGTAAATTTTCGGTGGACAGCGGTGGAAGTGCCGGAAGCAACCTCTCTGCGCCACACACTGGCCGTCATCCCCGCGAAGGCGGGGACCCATCTGATGCCGGTGCCACAGGAAACGTCAGGAGATGGGTTCCCGCCTTCGCGGGAATGACAGGGAATGTTTGCATGCGAGCCCATCGCTGGATGGGCAAAAAGCCCTACTCCCCGATCATCTGGAAGAACTGGCGTCCACCGAAGATGTGCACATGCAGATGCGGCACTTCCTGATGGCCGTTGGTGCCCATGTTCACCATGAGACGATAGCCCGGCCCGTCCAACTCAAGCTGCCGCGTCACGGTGCCTACCGCGCGCATGAACCCGGCGATCTGAGCATCGTCGGCCTGCGCGGTGAAGTCGTCCCACGAAACGTAAGCGCCCTTGGGGATCACCAGCACATGGACCGGCGCCTGCGGGCGAATGTCGTTGAAGGCGAGTGCGTGGTCGTCCTCATAGACCTTCGAGCACGGCAGTTCGCCGCGCAGGATCTTCGCGAAGACGTTGTTGTCGTCGTAAGGCAGCTTCGGATCGATGGGCATCGGGTTCTCCGGTTCAGTCCTTCGGGCGCGCAGCTTTCTCGGCGATTCCCGAGACACCTTCGCGGCGGTCCAGTTCGGCCAGCACGTCGGCCAGCGGCACGTCCTTGGCGCCGAGCAGGACCATGAGGTGGAAGATGAGGTCCGCCGCCTCTCCGACCAGCGCCTTGTGATCCTCGGTCAGCGCCGCGATCACGGTTTCGGTCGCCTCCTCGCCCAGCTTCTGCGCGATCTTGCGCAGGCCCCTGGCGTTGAGCTTGGCGACATAGCTGGAATCGGGATCGGCCGCGCGGCGCTCGGCAATCGTGGCTTCGAGGCGTGCGAGAGTGTCGAGGCTGCTCATGCCCTGCCCATGCGGTGCAGGGGCCGCGCGGTCAAGAGCGCGTCAGTCCTCGCCGCGCTTGGACGACAGCTTGCGGCCCACGGCGACGCCGACGACGCCAAGGCCAAGAAGCAGCATGCTGCTGGGTTCGGGAAGCGGGATGCCCCCTGCGGCATAGGCGGGAACCGGCGCAACGAAAGTCGCGACGAACGCCGGAATGAATTTCAACACGGGCACCGCGAATCCTCCTGTTGATCCGATGGCCTAGATTTTGCCATCGACCACCGGGTGCGCTGCAGCAAGCGCCGATCCGGGGTTGTCCCGATGTGGTTCACTCCGTTAGTCGCATTCGGCTAACCATGAGCCGTTAACCTTGGCGTGCCTTCACCCGCGCGCAGGGATCCCTGCCGCTCGCAGCGCCGAGTGCGCCTCGGCGATGGTGTGCTTGCCGAAGTGGAAGATCGAGGCGGCCAGCACCGCGCTCGCCTTGCCCTCGGTCACGCCTGCCACGAGGTGATCGAGATTGCCGACGCCGCCACTCGCCACCACCGGGACCGACACGGCCTCCGCGATCATGCGGGTCAGGGCGAGGTCGTAGCCGTTCTGGGTGCCGTCGCCATCCATCGAGGTGACGAGCAGTTCGCCCGCGCCGTAGTCGGCCAGCTTGATCGCATGTTCCAGCGCGTCGATGCCGGTCGCCTTACGTCCGCCGTGGGTGAATATCTCCCACTTTCCGGGCGAAACCTGCCGCGCATCGACCGAGGCGACGATGCACTGCGAGCCGAACTTCTCGGCGATATCGGCCACCACTTCAGGGCGCGAGACGGCCGCGGAGTTCACTGCAACCTTGTCCGCGCCCGCCAGAAGCAGCGCGCGGGCGTCTTCCGCCGTGCGGACGCCGCCACCGACGGTCAGGGGCATGAAGCAGACTTCGGCGGTGCGCTGGACCACGTCGAGCAGGGTTCCGCGGCCTTCGTGGCTGGCGGAAATGTCGAGGAAACACAGCTCGTCAGCACCTGCCGCATCGTAGGCGCGGGCCTGTTCGACGGGGTCTCCGGCGTCCTTGAGATCGACGAAGTTGACGCCCTTCACCACCCGCCCGTCACGGACGTCGAGGCACGGAATTACGCGGATTCGCACGGTCATCGGCTTACTCCGGCTTGAAGAACAGCAGCACGGCAAAGATCGCCACAATTCCACACAAAGCGACATTGAACGCCGTGTAGAGCGCAAACTTGCGCGGATCGGCGGCTTTTGTCGTCAAAATCGGATTACGCGCACGGCTGAACAGCATCAACCGCGCCTTGCCCTCGCGCCAGTCGCGAAAAGCGAAGATCGCGGCCGGCACGAAGATGACGAACGCCAGCACCGCCATGAGGCGATTTTCGTTCACCCCTCGCGCTCCGCAAACTGGATCGCGGCGGCGAGGTCGAGGCGGCCGTCGTAAAGCGCGCGGCCGGTGATGACGCCCTCGATCCCGTCCTTGGCGTGGAGCGCCAGCAGACGGATATCGTCGAGCCCCTTCACGCCGCCCGATGCGATCACCGGCAGGTCGGTGCGCCGGGCGAGATCGACGGTGGCGTCGATGTTGACGCCCTTGAGCAGACCGTCGCGGCCGATGTCGGTGAACAGCAGGCTGGCAACGCCCGCGTCCTCGAACCGGCGCGCCATGTCGACGATCGAGACGTCGGAGACTTCGGCCCAGCCCTCGGTCGCGACCATGCCGTCGCGCGCGTCCACCGCGACGACGATGCCGCCGGGGAACTCCTTCGCCATGTCCTTGACGAACTGCGGGTCCTTGAGTGCGGCGGTGCCCATGACCACGCGGCTGACGCCAAGGTCGAACCAGCCTGCCACGGCCTCGGGCGTGCGGATGCCGCCGCCGAGCTGGACGTGGCCGGGGAACACTTCGAGGATGGCTTCCACTGCCTCGCGGTTCTCGGCGCGGCCCGCGAAGGAGCCGTCGAGATCGACGACGTGGAGGAACTGCGATCCGGCCTCGGCGAACAGCATCGCCTGCGCGGCGGGGTTGTCGCCGTAGACGGTGGCGCGGTCCATGTCGCCTTCGGCGAGGCGCACGACCTGCCCTTGCTTGAGGTCGATGGCGGGGAAGACGATCATGATGCAGTCCTGAGGGTCTGAGAGCGGCGCGCGGGCTTCGACAAGCTCAGCCTGAGCGGGGTTAGTGTAAATCGCGGGTTTCTTGAAGCACCACCCTGAATCCGCTCAGGCTGAGCTTGTCGAAGCCCCGGCGGCAAGATGCTACGGCTTCCATTCCAGGAACCGCGCCAGCAGCGACAGCCCGTAGCCCTGGCTCTTTTCCGGGTGGAACTGCACGCCAACGACATTGTCCTTGGCCACCGCCGCGACAAGGCCGCCGCCGTGGTCGGTCATCGCAGCAACGGTCGCGCCGTCATCGGGCTGGAAGTGATACGAGTGCAGGAAGTACGCCTCACCCGGATCGATCAGGCCCTGCGCCGGATCCTTGCGGCCGAGGTTCACGTCGTTCCAGCCCATGTGCGGGATCTTGATCTCGGGATCGGTGCGCTCGATGCGCTGCACCTGCCCCTCGATCCAGTCGAGGCCACGCGTCACGCCGTGTTCCAGCCCGCGCGTGGCGAGAAGCTGCATGCCGACGCAAATGCCGAGGAACGGCGCCCCGCCGACATGGACACGCTCGGTCATCGCCTCGACCATGCCGTGGATGCCCCAGAGCCCCTCTGCGCAGGCGCGGAACGAGCCGACACCCGGCAGGACGATGCGGTCAGCCGCGCGCACGACGTCGGGGTTCGCGGTGATCGCCACGTCCTCGGCCCCCGCCGCTCGCAGCGCATTGGCGACCGAGTGCAGGTTGCCCGCGCCGTAGTCGATCAGCGCGAGGGTCATTGGGCCAGAGCCTCCAGCCCTTCGCCGAGGAAGGTCGGCACCCATTCGATCACGTCCACTTTCGCCACGCCGCCCCCGATGAACGGATCGGTGGCCGCCAATGCCTCGACGGCTTCGCGGCTATCGCCCTTCGCGATGATCGCGCCGCCTTCGCGCGGCACCTTGCGGCCCCAGGCGAGGAAGTGCCCCTTCCCGCGCCCGGCTTCCAGCCATGCGAGGTGATCGGCCAGCAGGGCATCCACCTCGGCAATGTCAGTGGTGACGTAAGTGAGGTTGAGGATGAAGATCGCCATCAGAGGCTCGCCTGCCCGAGGATGCCCTTGGTCGAGGGGATCGCCCCCCCCTTGCGCGGGTCCAGTTCCACCGCGCTGCGCATGGCGCGGGCAAAGCCCTTGAAGATGCCTTCGCAGATGTGGTGGTTGTTCGAGCCGTAAAGCAGTTCGATGTGCAGGGTGATGCCCACCGCCTGCGCGATCGAGTGGAACCAGTGCTCGACCATCTCGGTGTCGAACTCGCCCAGCTTGTCCTGGGTGAATGCGGCCTTCCACACGAGGTAGGGACGACCCGAAATGTCGAGCGACACGCGGCTCAGCGCCTCGTCCATCGGCGAGTTCACGTCGCCGTAGCGGCCGATGCCCGCCTTGTCGCCCAGCGCCTGGGTGATGGCCTGGCCGATGGCGATGGCGCTGTCCTCGGTCGTGTGGTGCTGGTCGACATGGAGGTCGCCCTTGATGTGGCACTTGATGTCGATCAGCGAGTGGCGGCTGAACTGCTCGATCATGTGGTCGAGAAAGCCGATGCCGGTGGACACATCATAGGCCCCGGTGCCGTCGAGGTTCACCTCCACGGCGATGTCGGTCTCATGGGTCTTGCGGATGATCGAGGCGGTACGCATGGCCCGTGCCTATATACCTGTACGCGCCGGAATCAATTCGGTCGCGGCACAAGAATGCGCGTCGGGCGTTTATATAGCAATCTTCGGTCGCAAGTGCTTCGAGCTAGGGAAAACCCGGCCCGACATGTTATTTTACGCTCGAACACGCTTGACCGGCCGGAGAACCATGAGCACGTAGGGCGCGATGAACGATACCACAGACAGCCTGATCCCTTACGACGAGATCGTGCAGGAGGCCCTGCGCGCCGTCGTCGGCCGTGTTCTCGGCCAGGTCGAAAGCTCCGGCGGCGTGCTTCCGGGCGGCCACCACTTCTACATCACCTTCAAGACCGGCGCTCCCGGGGTCAGCATCCCCGCCGACCTGCGCGCACGGTTCCCGGACGAGATGACGATCGTGCTCCAGAACAAGTTCTGGGATCTGGGCGTCTCGGAGAACGGCTTCACCGTCAGCCTCTCGTTCAACGCCATGCCGGCCAAGCTGGACATTCCCTTCTCGGCGATCACCGCCTTCGTTGATCCGGCGGTGGATTTCGGCCTGCAGTTCCAGGCCATGGTCGATGACGAGGCCGACGAGCCCGCCCCGGCCGAGAACGATGCGGAACGCGATGTGGCGTCGCGCATTACTCCCAGCGAAGACGGCTCCAATGTCGTCTCGGTGGATTTCGGCAAGAAGAAGTAACCGGGCTCGCCCGGTAGAGCAGGGCGAAAAATGGCAACGGTTCTGAAAGATAGCGCCAGGAAGGCCGCCAGCGTCGTCGCGGCCCCCGCCAAGGGGCTGAAGACGCTGGCCGACAACGGCGGGGAACTCCACGGGCCGAGCCCGAACCCCGCCACCAACCTCATCATCGCCGACATCGCCCTGCGCACCGCGACCACCATCATGCGCCGCAGCGTGGAACGCGGCGTGCTGGGCGCCAGCTACTCGCCGAAAAAGGCCAAGTCGATCCTCAAGGGCCGCACGGTGGCCGAAACGCTGCTGCACGGCGCGCTGGCCCGAGTCGCGCTCAGTTCGGTGCCGGGGGCGGTGGTCATCGGCGGGGCGCTGGTGGCCAAGACGCTCTACGATCGCAGCCGCGCCCGGCAGGCGCGCGCCGAGGGCGCCGCGCAGTTGCAGGACATGGCCGAGGACGGGGCGGAGGAGGCCTGAAGGCCGAAAGAACCAACCCCCGGCCCCTCCCGCAAGCGGGAGGGGAGAAGAAACGTACGCCCTCCCGCTTGCGGGAGGGCCGGAAGGCTTGGCCGCGAAGCGGTCTTAGCCGGATGGGGTGGGCCTTCTCCCTTGATTCCCGCGCCAACCATCGGCATCGGGGGCCATGGTCCAGTCCACTCCTTCTCCCGACACCACCGGCACGCTCGCCCGGCGCGGCCTCATGTTCATCCTGTCCTCCCCCTCGGGCGCGGGTAAGACGACGATCGCGCGTATGTTGCTGGAGCACGATCCGCAACTGCGCAACTCGGTGTCCTGCACCACCCGCCAGCCCCGCCCCGGCGAGATCGACGGCGAGCACTACCACTTCATCACCCACGAGCAGTTCGACGCCATGGTCGAGGCAGGCGAGTTCCTGGAGTGGGCCACCGTCTTCGGCCAGAGCTACGGCACCCCCAAGGCCCAGGTGAAGGCGGGCCTCAAGGACGGCGTCGACTACATGTTCGACATCGACTGGCAGGGCACGCAGCAGCTCTATCAGAAGCTGGAGCGTGACGTCGTGCGCGTGTTCCTGCTCCCCCCCAGCATCGAGGAGCTGCGCCGCCGCCTGACCGGCCGCGGCACGGACAGCGCTGAAGTGATTCACGGCCGCATGGAGCGCGCACGCTCGGAGATCAGCCACTGGGACGGTTATGATTATGTCGTGGTCAACGACGACATCGCCAGCTGCTTCGAGGAAGTGAAGAAGATCCTTCACGCCGAACGCCTGCGCCGCGCAAGGCAGACGGGGCTGATCGGGTTCGTACGGGAACTGATGCAGCCGGACGATTGAGGAAACAACAGTCGTCGTCCCGGACGACGATAACCTTGCCCCGCGCTCCAACTCCCTCTAGGCCGCGCCGCGACAGTTTCATCCCTTCCGGAGACCAGCCAATGTCCAACCTCAATTCTGGCCTCGCCGCCCAGATCGAAGCCGCGTTCGACGCACGCGACACCGTCACCCCCGCGAGCGCGGATGTGCGCAAGATCGTCGACGAGGCGCTGGAACTGCTCGATTCGGGCCAGGCCCGCGTCGCCGAGAAGGTGGACGGTGAGTGGGTTGTCAACCAGTGGCTCAAGAAGGCGGTGCTGCTCTCGTTCCGCCTGAACGACAACGCCGTGGTCGAATACGGCGCCGCCGGGGCCCCTGCCTACGACAAGGTGCCGCTCAAGTTCGCGGGCTGGGACGATGCCCGCTTCAAGGCGGCAGGCGTGCGCGTGGTTCCCGGCGCCGTGGTGCGCCGCAGCGCGCACATCTCGAAGGGCGTGGTCCTCATGCCGTCGTTCGTCAACCTCGGCGCCTACGTCGGCGAAGGCACGATGGTCGACACCTGGGCGACCGTCGGTTCGTGCGCGCAGATCGGCAAGAACGTGCACATCTCGGGCGGCGCCGGCATCGGCGGCGTGCTTGAGCCGCTGCAGGCCGGCCCGGTCATCATCGAGGACGGCGCCTTCATCGGCGCCCGTTCGGAAGTGGCCGAGGGCGTGATCGTGGGCGAAGGCGCGGTGCTGTCGATGGGCGTGTTCATCGGCGCCTCGACCAAGATCGTCGACCGTGCGACCGGCGAAGTCCACATCGGCCGCGTGCCGCCTTACGCCGTGGTCGTCCCCGGTGCGATGCCCGGCAAGCCGCTGCCGGACGGCACCCCCGGCCCGTCGCTCTACTGCGCCGTGATCGTCAAGACCGTGGACGCGCAGACCCGCTCGAAGACCGGCATCAACGAACTCCTGCGCGACTAAGCCGCGCAGACGCAGGACGGGCGGCGGAACATTCGCCCGTCCCGGCGTGTTGACGAAGGCAAAGGGCCGCAACCGGCCGCCTTCGGAGCACGCCATGGAAACCCGAGGACAGGAAGTCCATCTCGACAAAGAGGAAGCCCGCGGTGGCGAGACGTCCGGCGTCGTGCGCTACGTACTGCTCATCAGCCTCGCCCTCGTCATCATCGCGCTTTCGGCCATCTGGCTCACCGGCGCGCTGACCACGCCTGAGACCGGCGGCCACGCCGATACCGAAAAGGCGGTAGCGCAGCAGCAAGACCAGCCGCAGTGACCGCCACCTTCCGCAAGGGAGCGCAGGTCAGCTGGAATTGGGGCACCGGCACCGCTACCGGCCACATCGCCGAACGTTTCGAACGCCGCGTCAGCCGCACGATCGAAGGCAAGCGCATCGTGCGAGTCGGAACGCCTGAAAACCCCGCATACCTTGTCGAGCAGCCTGACGGCGGCCGCGCCCTCAAGCGCGGGTCCGAACTGCACTACGCATGATGAACCTGGAGCGCTTCGTCACCGCGCAGGACGCCATCTTCGGTGAAGTCCGCGCCGAACTTGCCCACGGCGAAAAGCGCACGCACTGGATGTGGTTCGTGTTCCCGCAAGTCGCCGGGCTGGGCTCCAGCCCGATGGCACGCCGCTACGCCGTGGAGACGCTCGACGAAGCGCGGCGTTATCTGAGCCATCCTGTACTTCGCCAGAGGCTCGACGAAACGACTCGTCTCATGCTGGGCTGGGCGGGAAGGCGCAGCGCCACGGGCATCCTCGGCGCGGTCGATGCGATGAAGTTCGCCAGTTCGATGACCCTGTTCGAGCTTGCCGCCATGGGCACCGATGGCGCCGGACAATTCGCCCACGCCCTCGATGCCTTCTGCCAGGGGCGAAGGGACGAACGCACTCTGCAACTGCTGCACCTCACATCCCATCACGCAAGTTGAACTCTGGGGAACTTTCCCGCGCCCATCCTCGTTCCAACAGACGGCCCGAATCGATAATGCGGCCATAAAGGCCACCGTCGGGCCGACGGGAGAGCAGTCATGTATCGTTCCGGTGACGAAGTTCATCTCGACGATGACGAAGCACGCGGGGGTTCTACGCCGCATATCGTTCGCTATGTGCTGATCGTCAGCCTGGTGCTGGTGGTACTGGCGATGTCGACCATTTGGATCGCCCGTGCCTTGTCCGACCGGCCAAGCAGTACGCCGGTGACTGCGGAACAGCACGCGCTGGGAAGCTGACGACAGGCTTGGGAAGAGTGACGGGAAATGCCAGGAGCCGTCGTCGAAGGCGGTAATCGAACGTGCCCGAAAGCTGCGTTCCCACCCCGGATTCGGACCATTCGCCCCCCGACGATCGGTCCATCCGGCTCGCCGGCGGCTCCTGTCAATCCGGTGGCCGAAACCACCGTCTCCTGTGCCGACAGGGATTAGGCACAATCCGTTGCCAACTCGTTAACAGCGCGCTTACCTTGCGGGCGAAATTCAAGCCAGCGCCTCTGCCAGCTCGCGCCATTGCGGCAGCAGCTGGTCGAAGCTGCCGCCCCTCGGCCCGGCGATGACCTGAAGACAGACGTGGTCGGCTCCCGCATCGAGGTGCGCCGCGACCCGCCGCGCCGCCGCCTCCACCCCGCCGATCGCGAAAAGGGCATCGAGCAGGCGGTCGTCCAGCGCCTCGATCTCCCCTTCGCTGAAGCCCAGTCGCACCCAGTTGTTGCGATAGTTGGGAAGCCGTCGATAGTGCTCCAGCGCCGCCACCGCCAATTCGCGGGCCTTGGCCGGATCGGCTTCCAGCACCACGCCCTGTTCGGGCGCCAGCAGAGGTTCCGGGCCGAGTATCGAGCGGGCGCGGCGCGAGTGCTCGGGCGTCGCCAGATAGGGATGCGCCCCGGCGGTCCGCTCGCCCGAAAGCGCCACCATCTTCGGCCCGAGTGCGGCGAGACACAGGTTGTCGCGCGGCATCCCGGCGGCGGCGAGCCGGTCGAGGAAGGCCGCCGTCACCTCCAGAGGCTTGCCCCAGGAATCGCCGATGAGCGGGCCATGGCTGATGCCGAGTCCGATCAGCGTACGCGCCCGCCACTCCTGCGGCAGCGCAAGGAACCAGGCGGCCAGTTCCTCCGGATCGTGCTTCCAGATGTTGAGGATGCCGGTGGCGATGGTCATGCGCGAGGTCACTGCCAGCAGCCGCTCGACCTCGGCCGGGGCACCGTCGTCGATACCGCCGGGAATCCACAGCGCTCCATAACCCATCACATCGAGCTGCGCCGCCGCCGCGCTCGACTGCGCCTTGTCGCCGAAGCGCATCTCCATCGACCATATGCCCAGCCTGCCGATCACGGGTCTCGCCATGCCGCCCTCCTCCTCGTATCCTGCCGCGATGGTGGGTTCGCCTGCCCGTCCCGGCAAGGACTTAGCGGCCCCGAGGCCCCGGCATCGCTCCGGCGGCAATGACCCATGTGCCGCACCTGTCCAAAGCGCTCGCTTGATCGCATGCACTGCGCGGCATAGCCCTGTGCAATGGGAGAGTTCGATTACATCATCGTCGGCGGGGGCAGCGCGGGCTGCGTCCTTGCCAACCGGCTGAGCGCCGATCCGGAAACGCGCGTGCTGCTGCTGGAGGCAGGCGGCAAGGACGACTACATCTGGATTCGCGTGCCGGTGGGCTACCTCTACTGCATCGGCAACCCTCGCACCGACTGGTGCCTGTCCACCGAGGCAGAGGAAGGGCTCGGCGGCCGTGCGCTTAAGTATCCGCGCGGGCGCGTGCTGGGCGGCTGCTCGTCGATCAACGGCATGATCTACATGCGCGGACAGGCCGCCGACTACGACGGCTGGCGGCAGGCGGGCAACCTCGGCTGGGGCTGGGACGACGTGCTGCCCTACTTCACCCGCGCCGAAGACCATTACGAGGGCGCCAGCCCGTTCCACGGCGGCGGCGGCGAGATCCGGGTCGAGAAGCAGCGCCTGCGCTGGGACATCCTCGAAGCCTTCCGTGACGCCTGCGGACAGCACGGCATCCCGCATTCCACCGACTTCAACACCGGCGACAATGAGGGCGCGGGCTTCTTCCAGGTGACCCAGCGGGGCGGCTGGCGCTGGAGCGCGGCCGACGCCTTCCTCAAGCCGGTCCGCTCGCGCAGCAACCTGAAGGTCGAGACCGGCGCGGTGGTGGACCGGGTGATCGTCGAGGCGGGCCGCGCGGTCGGCGTCGCCTACCGTGTCGGCGACGCGCAGCGCGTGGCGCTCACCCCCGGCGAAGTCGTGCTGGCGGCGGGTGCGATCGGCTCCCCGGCGATCCTCGAGCGCAGCGGCATCGGCGACGCGGCGCGGCTGGCGGACCTTGGCATCGCGCCGGTGCTCGACAGGCCGGAAGTCGGCGCCAACCTGCAGGACCACCTGCAACTGCGCTGCGCCTACCGCGTCTCGGGCGTGGCGACGCTCAATGCGCGGGCGAGCAACCTCTTCGGCAAGGCGCTGATCGGCATGGAATATGCGCTGCGCCGGACGGGACCGATGGCGATGGCGCCCAGCCAGCTCGGCGTCTTCACCCGCAGCCACGCGCGTTATGCGACGCCGAACCTAGAGTACCACGTCCAGCCGCTGAGCCTTGCCGCCTTCGGGGGAGCGCTCGATCCGTTTCCGGCGTTCACCGCCAGCGTCTGCAACCTCAGGCCGGAAAGCCGGGGCAGCACCCGCATCACCGCCGCCGATCCCGCAGCCGCACCCTCGATCCGACCCAATTACCTCTCCGCCGAGGAAGACCGCCGCGTCGCCGCCGAGGCGATCCGCATCACGCGCGGCATCGTGTCGCAGCCCGCTCTGGCCCGTTACCGTCCCGAGGAAGTGCGCCCCGGCCCAGCGTTCGAGAGCGAGGAAGACCTGCAGCGCGCGGCGGCGGAGATCGGCACCACCATCTTCCACCCGGTCGGCACGGCGGCGATGGGCAGCGTGGTCGATAGCCGGTTGCGGGTGATCGGACTGGACGGTCTGCGCGTCATCGATGCCTCGGTGATGCCCAAGATCACGTCGGGCAACACCAATGCGCCAACGATGATGATCGCCGAAAAGGGCGCCGAAATGCTGCTGGATCGAACCTAGTTTCTCCCCGAGCTTGCTCGGGGAGGAATACGCTAGGCCAGAAATTCCCGCGTGCGCTTCACGATCTCTCCCACGTAGTCGCGCACGTCGCGCCCGCTGGCGGCGGCGGCCATGAGCGGCACTTCCAGCCCCAGCACCTGCCCCCGCGGCAGGGCTTCGACGAATTCGCGCAAGGGCAGTTCCCCCTGCCCCGGGATCATGCGACCGCTCATCGCCTCGGTCATGTAATCGTCGTCGCCCTTGCGCGGCACGTCGCTCAGCTGGACATGCCCGATCAGCGCCGGGTCGAGCTGCGCCACCTGCCGCACCGTCCCGCCCGAGCGGAAGAAGTGCATGGTGTCGATCAGCACCGTCGCCTTTCCCGCGCCGATGTACTCCACCGCCTCCAGCGCCTCGGGCAGCGAGCGGATGGTGAAGACTGGCGTGAACTCGAGCGAGAACTCCATGCCGCGCTCGGCCGCCATCGTCGCCAGCGCGGCCAGCTGGTCGAAGGCCCGCGCGCGCTCCACGCCCATGTCCACCGCATTGACCCGCAGCGCGCCGAGATCGGCGAAGATGTCCATGTCGCCCGCCCGCTCGGCAGCGTCCAGTTCCACGGACACGCCGAGGCCCTCGGCGATGCTGATGGCGATCCCGCGATCGGCGAGCACAGCCTTCAGTTCGCGCCGCAAGACCGGGTCCTCGCGCAGCGACCAGGGGGCATAGCCATGCGGATTGAAGCGTTCGGGCAACTGGCTCAGGCCCATCGACACTGCCTTGCAGCCGAGGTCGGCGGCCAGGGTGACGTGCTCGACCGGGCCGAGCCCGAGCACCGTCAAAAGTTCGATACCCAGCGGATGTGGCATGGTCGTGATTCCCTCTCCCGTCGCCGCTGCCATACCGCGTGGACGGCGGGCAAGGAACGTCATTCCCGTGTCGGTCACTCAATTCAGTGAAGTACGCCTGCGCGCCGCTTGTCCCAGGCGAACCACAATAGCCCGAGTGCGATGACCCAGATGCAGGCCGTCATCGCCAGCATCCCCGGCGTGGTCATGCTTTCCGGCATCCCGGCGGAAAACTGCCAGGCCTGCGACACCGCCAGCCCGACCAGCGACACCGCGAAGGCAGGCACCGCCCAGCCCGACCGCGCGAGCAGCAGCAGGCTTCCCGCCAGCCCGCCCCACACGCCCAGAGCCCACGGCACCAGCGTCCAGCTTGGCGCGGAATCGAGCCAGTCGATGATCTCGGGCGGCACTTGCGAAAGATAAGTCGGATTGCGCGAAGCCGTCATCGTGAAGTCGAGGCAGCCGAAGGCATTCCACAGCACCGCCAGCACCGCGATGAGCCAGAAGGTCCACCCCGGCCTCGTCACGTATCTGTCCGTCGTAGCCATCGCGCCTCTCCCTGCCGTGCCCGAGGATACTCCCGCGACGAGGCCGATGCAATTCGCGCCGCGAATGGCTAAGTACCCTTTCATGGCCGACCTTTTTGCCGATGACCTGCCGCCGTCGCCCCCTGACGAATTGCGCGAGGACGCCCCCCTCGCCGACCGCTTGCGTCCGCGCGACCTCAGCGAAGTGGTCGGGCAAGAGCACCTGACCGGCCCCGAAGGCGCGATCGGGCGCATGGTGGCGGCGGGGCGCCTCTCCTCGATGATCCTGTGGGGGCCGCCCGGCACCGGCAAGACCAGCATCGCCCGCCTGCTCGCCGCCGCCGTGGGCATGCGCTTCGCCGCTGTCTCCGCCGTGTTCTCGGGCGTGGCGGACCTCAAGAAAGCCTTCGCCGAGGCCGACGTGGCCGCAAAGGCGGGCCAGCGCACCCTGCTGTTCGTAGACGAGATCCACCGCTTCAACCGCGCCCAGCAGGACGGCTTCCTCCCCTTCGTCGAACGCGGCACGGTGACGCTGGTGGGCGCCACGACAGAGAACCCCAGCTTCGCCCTCAACGCCGCACTTTTGAGCCGCGCGCAGGTGCTGATCCTCCACCGCCTCGATGCCGCCGCGCTGAATGCGCTGCTCGCCAAGGGCGAGGAGCTGGAAGGCCCCTTGCCCGTGACGCCCGAGGCGCGCGAGGCGCTGGTCGCCTCGGCCGACGGCGACGGGCGGTTCCTGCTCAACCAGGCCGAGACGCTCTATGCGGCAAAGATTCCGCAGCCGCTCGATCCGGCAGGCCTCGGCCAGTTCCTGCAGCGGCGCATGGCGGTCTACGACAAGGACCGCGACGGGCACTACAACCTCATCTCCGCGCTGCATAAGTCCGTGCGTGGATCGGACCCGCAGGCCGCGCTCTACTACATGGCGCGGATGCTGACGGCGGGCGAGGAACCGCTGTTCGTGCTGCGCCGTCTGGTCCGGATGGCGAGCGAGGACATCGGCATGGCTGACCCGCAGGCGCTGGTGCAGTGCCTCGCGGCCAAGCAGGCGTACGAGTTCCTCGGCTCTCCCGAGGGTGAACTGGCGATCGTGCAGGCCTGCATCTACGTGGCGACCGCGCCGAAATCGAACGCCGCCTACATGGCGTTCAAGTCCTCGTTCAAGGCCGCGCGGGAGACGGGGTCGGTCAGCCCGCCGCAGAACATCCTCAACGCGCCGACCAAGCTGATGAAGGACATCGGCTACGGCAAGGACTACGCCTACGACCACGATGCCCCCGATGCCTTCTCCGGCGACGACTACTGGCCCGAGGAAATGGGTCCGCAGGTCTACTACGAGCCGGTGGAACGCGGCTTCGAGCGTGAGGTGAAGAAGCGCCTCGAATGGTGGGACAAGAAGCGCGCCGAGCGGCGCGGGGAGTGAGGGGCAGCCCCACCCCTGCCCCCTCCCGCAAGCGGGAGGGGAATGAGAGACCTGCGCTTCGCCCTCCCGCTCGCGGGAGGGCCGGAAGGCTTGGCAGCTTGCTGCCTAGCCGGACGGGGTGGGCCTTCTAGCCCATGCATTTCCACCACTTCATCGCCATCGACTGGTCCGGTGCCCAAGGCGAACGCCAGAAGGGCATCACCGTCGCCCTGTGCGAGACCGGCGACGCTCCACCCCGCCTGCTGCGCCCTGCAAACCACGCCCACTGGTCCCGCACGCAAGTGCTCGACCAGTTGCTCAACCGCCTGCCACCCGACACCCTCGTCGGCCTCGACCTCGGCATATCGCTGCCTTTCGCCGACGCGGGCGCCTTTTTCCCCGGCTGGGCGGACAGTCCGCCGAGCGCCCGTGCGCTCTGGGCGCTGATCGACGCCATCTGCACCGAAGACCCGCACCTCTCGGCCTCCAGCTTCGTCGACCACGTCGATCTCAGCGCCTACTTCCGCCGCCACGGAGGGCGCGAGGGCCCGCATTTCCACCGCCCCGGCGCCCTCCACAAACGCGGCCGCATGCGCGTGACCGAGGAGGCGCAGGCCCGCGCCGGATGCCGCCCCTATTCCAACTTCAACCTCGTCGGCGCGGCGCAGGTCGGCAAGTCCAGCCTCACCGGCATGCGCCTGCTCCACCGTCTGCAAGGCCGGGTGCCGGTCTGGCCGATCGACCCGCTGCCCCCGAGCGGATCGGTGGTGACCGAAATCTACACCACCCTCGCCGCCGTCGAGGCCGGACGCACCGCAGGCCGCGCCAAGATGACCGACCACGCAGCGCTCGATGCGGCGCTCGAAACCCTGGGCTCGCGCCCGACCGGCGGCAGCGGCCCGATCGACGACCACAGCGCCGACGCCATCCTCACCGCCGCCTGGCTGCGCGTGGCCGCCCCGCGCGAGGACTTGTGGCAACCCGCTGAACTCACGCCGGAACTCGCTCGCACCGAGGGCTGGACCTTCGGCGCGCGCTGACGCACAACCGCTCCCATAAGCACAGGGAGCCTCCCCCCAATGAAGTCCATCCTGCTGGCGGGCATCGCCTGCCTTACCCTTTCCGCCTGCGCCACGACGATGGCCGACGATCGCCGCGCCGACGCCGCCATGGATGCCGCGCAAGTGGCGGAGCGAACCGCTCCTGCGCCGACGTGGAAGAGCTTCGTCGATGGCACCATCGAAGACTGGTTCGAGACCGACCCCGCCTTCGCGATCTACGAAGGCGCGCACCAGTACGACGGCCGCCTGCCCGACTGGAGCGACGCCGGGCTCAAGGCCCGCGCCGCCTTCCTGCACTCCGTCATCGACAAGGCGGGCCAGTTCACCGCCCTCTCCGACGCCGACCGCTTCGAACGCGACTATCTGGTGCAAGTCGCCAAGGGCCAGTTGTTCTGGCTGGAGGGCGCCGACCAGCCGCACACCAACCCCGCCTACTACATTAACGGCGGCCTCGACCCGAACGTCTACGTCAGCCGCGACTATGCCGACAAGCCGACGCGGATGAAGGCGATGATCGCGTTCTTCAAGGCGGTGGCGGCGCAGGCGCCCAATATCCGCGCCAACCTGCCCGCCGCGATGCCCGCCAGCTTCATCAAGCTGGGCACCGACGGCTTCGGCGGCTTTGCAGACTACTACCGCGGCGATGCCCGCACTGCCTTCGCCGACGTCGCCGACCCGGCGCTGCAGGCCGAATTCAAGGCCGCCTCCGAAGCCGCCGCCGTCGCCATGAAGGGCGTCGCCGACCAGGTCGCCAAGGCCACCCCCACGCAGGATTTCGCGCTAGGCGCCGACAAGTTTGCGCGCATGGTGCTTGCGACCGAGGGCGTCGATGCCCCGCTCGACACGCTGGAGGCGGCGGGCAAGGCCGACCTCCTGCGCAACCAGCAGGCGCTGAAACTGGCCTGCGCGAAGTACACGCCGGGCAAGACCATCCAGCAGTGCTTCGACAGGATGCGCGCCGACAAGCCCAAGGACGGTCCCGTCGCCGAGGCCCGGCGCGAAATCCCGCAGCTCGCCGATTTCGTGCGCAGCCACGACATCGCGACGATCCCCGGCACGAAAATGGCGATGGTCGAGGAAAGCCCGCCCTACAACCGCGCGAACTCCGCCTACATCGACCCCCCGGGGCCGCTGGAGAACGGCGGCTCGTCGATCTACTACATCTCGCCGCCCGACCCGACCTGGTCGAAGCAGATGCAGATGGACTACATCCCCGGCAAGGCGGACCTGCTGTTCACCACCGTCCACGAGGTGATGCCGGGGCACTACCTGCAGTTCCTCCATTCGAACGCGGCGCCCTCGATCGTCGGCAAGCTGTTCGTCGGCTACGCCTTCGCCGAAGGCTGGGCGCACTATGCCGAGGAGATGATGCTGGAGGCAGGCCTCGGCGACGGCGATCCCGGCGTGCAGGTGGGCCAGATCTCCAACGCCCTGCTGCGCAACTGCCGCTATCTCTCGGCGATCGGCCTGCATGCGCGCGGGATGACGCAGGCGCAGTCGAAGACGATGTTCATGGAGCAGTGCTACCAGGACGCCGGCACCGCCGAACAGCAGGCCGCGCGCGGCACGTACGATCCGGCCTACCTCAACTACACGCTGGGCAAGCTGATGATCCGCAAGCTGCGCTCCGACTGGACCGCGACGCGCGGCGGGCGTTCGGCCTGGAAGGCGTTCCACGACGAATTCCTCAGCCACGGCGGCCCGGCCATCCCGCTACTGCGCCAGACGATGATGCAGGAGGCCGCGCCGCACGCGGTATTCTGATTATGGGCTTTACCGGCGCCCCCCGCTCGCGGTAAGGGCGCCGGACTTGCTTGATGAAGCAAGCGCCGGCTTAGCTCAGTTGGTAGAGCACCTGATTTGTAATCAGGGGGCCACGGGTTCGAATCCTGTAGCCGGCACCACCGTCCCTTTCGGGCGGCGGATTACATTCCTGTAAGCGCGCGTTTCTCCCGCCGCGTTGACCTCCGGGTAACGGAATCCGGGTATTGGCCGGATGCCAATAAACGGGGGCAATTTCATGAAGCATATTACTTTGGGCGTCATCGCCTGTCTCGTGGCGGCTCCGGCCGCCGCGCAGACGCGTTCCACGGTCGCCGCGATCGAAGCCGCGGTGCCGGTCAACATCTATGGCCAGCCGATGCAGGGCAAGCTGATGCCGGCCAGCACCATGGTGAACGTCACGCCGCTCGAGGAAATCTCCAGCAAGCATATCGAAGTCGGGCAGACGTTCCGTTTCGCCACCGTCGGCGACGTCGTCGAAAACGGCGCCGTCGTCATTCCGCGCGGTTCGCCGGTGACCGGCATGATTTCCTGGAAGACCGGCCGCGCCATCGGCGGCAAGTCGGGCAAGTTCGAGGTCGAGTTCAAGAGCGTGACCGTCAACGGCCGCGAAATGGGGCTCACCGGCAAGCATCGCCAGGAAGGGCGCGGAAACACCGTCGGTGCGCTGCTCGGCTCGATCCTGATCAGCGGACGGTCCGCCGTCATGGTTCTGGGGCAGACCGTGCCCGCCTTCACGGCGGAACCGATTCCCTACTGATACCTGTCCGGGCAGTGGCCGAGGCGACCACGGCCGCTGCCCTATTTCTCCGTGACCCACTCCCTGCGCAGCCCCGGCCCCGCCAGCGTCATCAGCAGCGCCGCCAGCAGGTAGAGCACCAGCGCGAACAGCATCGAATAGCGCAGCGACTCCGCGCCCCATACCGGGGCCAGCGCCTTCGACAGCGCGCCCAGTGCGTAGATGCCGCCGCCCAGGCCGATCAGGTTGTTGATCAGCAGGAACAGCGCCGAGGCCGTCGCGCGGGCAGGCGGGTCGACGAGGTGCTGGATCGCGCCGGTCACCGGGCCCAGCCAGAAGTAGGCCAACACCTGCGGGATCAGGAACAGCACGAAGGCCACCGGCACGCTGGTCGTCCAGATACCGCCCGCATAGAGCGGCACCGCCAGCACGAAGCCGATCGCGGGGACGCGGCCGTACCAGGCGCGGTCGCCCTTCCCCAGCCGATCCGCCAGCGCGCCGCCGGTCAGCACGCCGACCGTCCCGCCCAGCAGCAATACCGCGCCGAAGAACCATGACGTCTCGACGAGGGTGAGGTGGAAGCTGCGCTGCAGCAGGCTCGGCAGCCAGAAGGCGACGCCGTAGCCGAGCATCGAACTGGACGCCGCGCCGAAGCTGAGGAACCAGAACGCCCGCTTGCCCGCCAGCGTGGCGAAGACCTCTGCGAAACGCACGGTCGGCGCGGAGACAGGGCGCGGCTTGTCCTTCACCACCAGCTTGAACAGCGGCGCGATCAGGATGCCGCACAGGCCGACGATGAGGAACGCCGTGCGCCAGTCCACCGCCTGCGCCACGTAGCCACCCGCCATCACCCCCGCCGCAGAGCCGAGCGGAATACCCAGCGAATAGACCGAGAGCGCGAAGGCGCGGCGCTCGCTGGGGAAATGGTCGCCGATCACCGCATAGCTGGGGGCCACGCCGCCTGCCTCGCCGACACCGACGCCGAGGCGGGCGAGGAAGATGTGCCAGAACCCCGTCGCCAGCGCGCAGGCGGAGGTGAACACGCTCCATACCACCAGCGAGCCGGTGATGACCCAGGACCGGCTCGTGCGGTCGGCCACCCAGGCCAACGGCACGCCCAGCGTGGAATAGAGGATGGCGAAGGCGAGCCCGCCCAGCATTCCCATCTGCGCGTCGTCTAGCTTGAGGTCAGCCTGGATCGGCCCGGCGAGGATCGAGAGGATCTGCCGGTCGACGAAGTTGAACACATAGACCAGCAGCAACATCGCCAGCACCAGGCGGGGGGATGTCGTCTTGTGATCGGTCATCGCGTTTGCACCCTTTTCGTCGTCCCGGACTTGATCCGGGACCGCTGGCCGTGAACAGCCCACCTTTCTGCGCGCACCACGCTCCCAGCTAAAGACAGCCACCGGTCCCGGATCAAGTCCGGGACGACGGGAGATGCACCTTCAGAAACGCCTCGATCGCGGCCAGCGCCACCGGCTCGTCGAGGATCGGGGCGTGGCCGACGCGCGGCACTTCCACCGCCGCATAAGGCCCCGAATGGCGGCGCGCCATCTCGTTCACCGTGGCGGTGCTCAACAAGTCCGAGAGTGCACCGCGCACCACCAGCACCGGCACCGCACCCAGCAGTTCCCACAAGGGCCACAAGTCCGGCGGCACGGTCTGCGGGTCATCTCCCGCGATGCTTTCGGAAATCGCCGGGTCATATGCGAAGGAGACGGTGCCGTCGGCGTTCTCCCGGGCGATGCGGCGGGCGAAGGCGTCCCACTGCGCTCCGCCAAAATCAGGGAAGGCCGGGGCATTGATGGCGCGGGTGCGGGCGGCAGCCTCGGTCCAGTCGGCCATCTTGCCTCCGGGTCCGACGTAGCCCTGTATCCGCGCGAGGCCCGCCGGGTCGAGCACCGGGCCGATGTCGTTGAATATCGCCGCCTGCGCGAGGTCAGGCCGCATCGCCTGCATCACCATCGCCATGAGCCCGCCCATGGAGGTGCCGACCAGACCGGCGCGGGTAACGCCAAGGTCATCCATCAGCGCCAGCATGTCCTGCGCGTAGACGTCCGGCCGGTACTGTGCAGGGTCCGGATCCCACTGCGAGGCCCCTCGCCCGCGCTGGTCGGGCACGATCATGCGGTAGCGCCCGGCGAGCTTGTCCAGCAGCGGCTCGAAGTCCGCGCTGTTGCGGGTAAGGCCGTGCATCATCAGCATCACGGGCGCACCCTCGTGTGCCGGGTAGTCCCGGGCGACGAGGTCGAGCCGGCCGTCGGCGCTGCGATAATGATGGACGCGGTAGTCCATGAAATGTCCTTTCAATGCGCGGCTGCCCGACCTCTCCTATCCCGTCATCCCCGCGAAGGCGGGGACCCATCTGACGGGAGTGCAACAGGCGCCGTCAGGAGATGGGTTCCCGCCTTCGCGGGAATGACGGGAAAAGGGATGCTCCCCTCAGAACTCCAGCGTCGCGGTCGCGAAAACCTGGCGCGGGTTGCCGTAATAGGCGGTCAGCGTGCCCTCGGTGCCGAGCGAGGGAATGAACCGGCCGTTGGGTGCCGTCAGGAGCGCCCCGGTCACTGGGTTGGTCGCTAGGAACGTGTAGCCCGAGGTCTTGTAGCGCTTGTCGAACAGGTTCTTGCCGTGGACACCAAGGCTCCAGCGGCCGCCCGGCGCGGTGTAGACTATGCTCGCATCCAGCAGCCCGAAACCCTTCTGGTCGAGATAGGGGTTGGGAATCTCGAACTGGTAGACCTTGCTGCGGTACGAGTAGGTCGTGCTGAGATCGAGATCGCCACCGCCCACCGGGGTCGAGTAGGCGAGCGTGCCGCTGGCGGTCCACTTCGGTGTGTTCTGCACCTTGCGGTACTGCGCCACGTCGGTCGGAGTGGAGGCGATGTTGGCGATATATTCCTTGTACTGCGCATCGATATAGCCGAGCGCGCCCGACAGGCTCAGCCGGTCGCCCGAGGCCATCAGGTCGCGCCCCAGCCGCGCATTGGCTTCCAGTTCGAAGCCCTTGAAGCGCGCCTTGCCGGCGTTGGTGATGACCCCGCAGAACGTCGGCAGACCGCCCACGGTGCAGCCCGCCGAACCGGGAATCTGCACGTCCTTGTAATCCATGTAGAACCCGGCCGCCGCGATGTAGAGCCCGCCGCCGAAGAAGTTGCCCTTGTAGCCGACCTCGTAGCTGTCCACCGTCTCCGGCTGGAAGCTCAGGTAATCGGCGATCTCGGCATCGGTGGGCGCCCCCGGCGTCGCGGCGGGCGCGTTGACGCCGACGCCGCGCGGATCGAAGCCGCCGCCCTTGAAGCCCTGGCTGTAGCTTGCGTAGATGTTGTGATCCGGCGTTGGCTTGAAGCTGAGCGAGGCGCGCGGCGTGAACTTGTCGAACTTCGCGTTGCCGGAGAAGTTGGTGCTCGGCGCGCCAAGCGGCACTCCCGCCCCGCCGAATACCGGCGAGCCGCCGCCAAGGTAGTTCTGCCGCAGGATCTGCGCCTTGCGCTCGTCCCAGGTGTAGCGCCCGCCGACCGCGAGGCTCAGTTGTTCGGTGAAATCGAACGTGAAATCGCCGAAGATCGCGAAAGTATTGGTATCGACATTGGCGCGGGTGAACGCGGTCAACCCGTTGAGCGCGGTGAACAGGCGCACGTCGAAGTCGGTGTCGGCCTTGGCAGTCAGGTAATAGGCGCCCAGCAGGCCCTGCACCATGCCGCCGTCGTCCCACAAGAGCTGGACTTCCTGGCTCAGCTGCTCGTTGCGGTAGTAGGCGGGCACGTCCACATCGACGGCGGGCAGCGCGTCGAAGTCGATCGGCGAGGCGGAGTTGTCCTTGCGCCACGAACTGATCGAGCGGAACGTCAGCGCGTCAGTGAGTTCGGCGGTGGCATTGATCGCGAGCCCGTAGGCTTCCACCACCTGGCGCGGATCGTTGAGGCCGCCGCGCGTGTCGTAGACGTCGTCCAGCACCGGCGCGCCCGAGACGTAGCCCGGGATCAGGCGATGGCCACCGCGCGCGTTGGACTTGTCCTTGGTGTAGTCGCCCGAGATGCGGATCAGCACCGGCTCGCCATAACCGCCGATGTCGACGCTGGCCCGGCCCGCCCAGATGTCCTTGTTGTAGTTGTCCTGCCCCGTCGTCAGGTTCTTGCCGAAGCCCCCGCGCGACAGCCGCGCCACCGACCCGCCGACGCGGATGAGGTCGCTGACCGGCGCGGAGGCGGTGGCGATCAGGTCGGCCTGGTCATAGCTGCCGTAAGTGCCCTTCACCTTGAAGGAGAACTCCTGCGGCAACTGCTTCGTCACGTACTTCACCGCGCCGCCGATGGTGTTGCGGCCGTAGAGCGTGCCTTGCGGGCCGCGCAGCACCTCGATCCGCTCGACGTCATAGATGTCGAGCACGGCGGCCTGCGGGCGGTTGAGGTAGACGTCGTCGAGGTAGATGCCAACGCCCTGCTCGAAGCCCGAGACCGGGTCCTGCTGGCCGACGCCGCGGATGAAGGCCGACAGCGTCGAGTTGGTCCCGCGCGAGGGCTCCAGCGTGACGTTGGGCGAGACGTTGGCGATTTCGGTGATGTCCACCGCGCCGGACTTGGCCAACTGGTCGCCGCTAAAGCTGGAGACGGCGATCGGCACATCCACCAGCCGCTCCTCACGCCGCCGAGCGGTAACGATGATGTCGCCGCCTTCCGCTGCGGTCGCAGCCGGAGCGCTGTCCTGCGCCATCGCCGGTGTCATGAAGCCGCCCGACAGAGCCAGCACACTCGAGGAAATCGCGAGGAATCGCACCCTTCGCATCACAGTCACTCCCATTCACGCTTCTTGTTGGCGATCTGCATATTGATAGTTGAATCGATTTTCAACTTTGAAAGTTTGCCATGGGCCACGGTCCGTTCTAACTGTGTCATCGTGAGCACAGAGCAGCCCTCCGCCGAAGGTTCGGCCAGCAAGATCCCGCGCACCGAGCGCGGGCGGCGCACCTTGCGCAAACTGCTGGACGCGGCCGCGCTCGAATTCGGCGAGCATGGCTTTCACGAAGCCTCGATCACCGGCATCACCCGCCGGGCGGGAACGGCGCTGGGCAGTTTCTACACGTACTTCAATTCCAAGGACGAAATCTTCCGCGCGCTGGTGGACGACCTTTCGGGCAAGGTGCGCGAAGCGGCACGCAACGCCCGGCAGCAGGACCTGCCCGCGCTGGAGACCGAGCGCGCCTCGCTGATCGGCTTCCTGCGCTTCGCGGCCGAGCACAAGGAAATCTACCGAATCATCGACGAGTGCGAATTCGTCGATCCGGCCAGCTTCCGTCAGCATTACCAGTCCACCGCAACCCGCATCCGCGAACGCCTTTCCGAAGGCATCCGCAAGGGCGAACTGCGCGAAGGGCTGGGCGAGGCGCATGCCTGGGCGATCATGGGAATGAACGTGTTCCTTGGCCTGCGCTACGCGGTCTGGGACGATGCGGAGGCGGAGGAGATCGCGGAACTGGCGAACTCGATCCTGCGGGATGGGATCGTGAAGCGTTAGCTTACCGCGCGCCCACCCCGTCCGGCTAGGCGGTAAACCGCCAAGCCTCCCGGCCCTCCCGCAAGCGGGAAGGCGAACACCCCTTTCTGCTCCCCTCCCGCTTGCGGGAGGGGCCGGGGGTGGGCCTGCCTTCCTTCCACCACTTATACTGGCACCTAACCGCCATTTACGCGATGCTAAGGCAGTCCTGCCAGAAGCGGATTCGCCAAAGGAATCGGAACAATACCAAGTGGACGCGCGCATCTTCCTAGCCTCGGGCTTCGTCGCCCTTGCCGCCATCGCCGGCGTGCTGATCGTCGCAGCCGAGCCCGAAAAGCCCGCACCCGCATCGCTGGCCGAAGCAAAGCTCTCGCAAGCCGCGCCCAAGCCTGCCGCGAAACCATCGGTCCCCGCGAAGGACGAGCCCTTCGTCATCAAGCGCATCCTGCCGATCAAGGGCGCGATAAGGTACGGCGAATGGCACTGGGACGAGCATGACGTGCCCCCCGGCCCGATCGTCGTCACCGTGGACCTCGAGGCCCGCGTGATCTCGGTCTTCCGCGGCGGCTACGAAATCGGCGCGGCAGCGGTGCTGCTGGGCACGGCGGACAAGCCGACACCGCTGGGGATCTTCCCGATCACCCAGAAGGACAAGGACCACGTGTCCAACATCTACACCGGTGCACCGATGCCCTACATGCAGCGCCTGACCAACGACGGCATCACCCTGCACGGCTCCGACGTGGCGCTGGGCTATGCCAGCCACGGCTGCGTTGGCATGCCCGACGCCTTCGCCGCGAAGCTGTTCGACACCACGAAAATCGGCGACAAGGTCTATATCACCAAGGGCAAGCAGGTCGGCATGGGCGATAATCTGGCCGGGGGCTGAGCACAGCCCACCCCTGCCCCCTCCCGCAAGCGGGAGAGCGCAGTGTTCGCCCTCCCGCTTGCGGGAGGGCCGCGAGAGTTGGCGACGTATCGCCTACTCGCAGCGGGGTGGGCTTTTGATCCGCCGCACCGGCGCCCTGACCGGCGCTTTCGCAAAGCTCCACCCGCCTGCGTTAGGCCGCGCCACCAGTTTGCCGATAGAGGCAGGCTGTCCCTGCGAAAGCCCATCGACCAGCCGTGCAATCGCCCCGCCCCTTGCGTCCTCGCCGTCGAGCTCGCGCACGATCCGCGCCACCACCCGCAAAGCCACTGCACGCGGCGCCTGCGGGCGGTACTTGAGGCCCATCGGCTCCTTCGTCACGCAGGATCGCCATTCGAGCGCCGCCATCCAGTCGAGCGCGGCGTCGGCCTCGGCGATATGCACCGCGCTCTGGGCGATGGCGGCAACGTCGAGCCAGTCGGCCTCCGCCAGCGCCTTGCGGATACGCACCCGATCGAAGCGATCGTTGATGTTGCTGGGATCCTGCGCAGCGACCAGTCCCGCCGCCTCGACCACCACGCCGAGTTCCATGCGCCGCCAGTCGAGCACTGGCCGCAGCAGCGGCAGCTCCGCTTCCGGCACCCTGCCCCGCCCGCGCGTACCAGCCAGACCCGCCACGCCGCTCGCCCGGTTGAGCCGCATGAGCAGCGTCTCCGCCTGATCGTCAGCGTGATGCGCAGTCGCCAGCGCCGCGAGCCCGCGTTCGGCTGCCCACCCGGCCATGGCGGCATAACGCGCCAACCGCGCCTCCGCCTGTACATTGCCGGGCGCGACTTGCACCGTCAGCGTGACGTGAGGCACCCCCAGTCCGGCGCAGACACGGGCGACTTCCGCCGCCTCGGCCGCGCTTTCGGGACGCAGGCCATGATCTACGGTTGCCGCTTCCACACGCCCGGGCAGCGCCGCATGGGCGAGCAGCAGCAGGGCAAGGCTGTCTGGCCCTCCCGACACGGCGATGCCCAACCGCGCCGTCCCGTCGTCGATCCGGTCAGGCCAGATCGCGGCAAGATCGGCGCGGAAGCGATCGACCTCAGCTACAGGCAAGCCCATTGCGCGTGGTGTTGTAGATGCCCGCCAGACGTCCGGCCGCTTCGGCCGCATAAGTCTCGCTGAACTCGGACAGCGCGATGCAGGCCCGCTTGGTGTCCTTGAGCTGCTTCATCGAGACCGCAAGGTACAACAGGCTGTCCGAGGCGCGATCGCCGCGCTTGTCGGTCTGGAAGTTCTGGAGGAACCACTTGGCCGCCTCGCCCGGGTTGCCGTCGTCCAGGTAAGCGCGGCCCAGCAGGTTGCGGCCGAAACTGGCGCGCGCATGCTTGGGGTACTTTTCGAGGTAGAGCTTCAGCTGTTGCTGTGCCTCGGGATAGTATTTCGCTTCCCAAAGACGGAAGCCGTAGCTGTATTCGTCATCGCCGGGATCGGCGCTCTGCGGCTTGACGATGGCCTTGACCCCGTCGATCCGCGAGTTCGACGGCGCGGTCGGCTTGGGTGCCGCCGCTACAGGCGTCGGCGCGGGGCGCGGGGCCGCGGCAACCTGCGTCGGCAGCGGGGCCGGACCGGAGGGCGCTGAGACCGAACCGGAAGGCATCGGCCCGGTCGCTGACGGACCGGGCACGAAATCGGACTGCGCAGGCGCGGCCGCCGCCAGCTTGGCTTCCAGCTGGCCGATGCGGTTGGTGTTCTGCTCGACCTGCGCGGTCAGCTGCGCCATCCGGGCTTCGACGGCGTCCATCCGTGTCAGCACATCGGACAGCGGCGTGGTCGAAGGCGCGCCGGGGGCCGGGGTCGGCGTCGGGGTGCCGCTGATCTGGGGTTCGAAGAACTTGCCGTCGGCGCCCGGGAAGACCTTGCGCTGCAACGCGCGCACTTCGGCCTCGACCTTGTTGAGCCGCAAGTTGGTGTTGGCATCCTGTGCAATGGCCGGAGCCGCGCCGAACAGGACCGACGCCGCCGCTACCGTGGCCAGCCACCGCGCGCGGGAGGTTCCGCCGATTGCGCCAAGGGTACGTTTCATCGCCAAATCATCTCCATGCCGGGACCATCACCGTCCGAAACTATGGCCGCGCCATGCCAGCGACGGGTGAAACCGGGGATTAACCAATGGACCTGCTACGGGTGTTGCCCGAGGCGGCCCCGCCTGTCGAGCCGGAGGCGGTCGGAAGTCGTGGAAAGCACCGGACCGGAAGGAGTGATCGCAGCCTTTACTGGGCAGTTACTGGGCGCTGGGCGGCAGCAACGATTCCGGCGTCGGGGCCTCGGTCGGCTCGCGCGGGGCAGTTCTGACGGAAGGACGCGGAGCCGGGCGGCGCACCGGCACGGCAGCAGGTGCGCGCGTCACGGCCGGTACGGGCACGGCGGCCGGAGCCTGCTCAACCGGAACCTGCGCTACCGGAGCCGCCGCTCCGGTGCCGCGTGCAAGAAGGTCCACGGCCGCCAGCGAAACGCCGGTAACGAGGCGCGGCTCGGTAGAAAGCGGCGCGATAGCCTTGCCGCCTACCGAAATCTGCAGCGCATCGGGGCGTCCGGTACGCAGTTGCAGGCCGGGGATGTCCGTCGGCGCGGTCCAGTTCTCACCCTTGGCGAGTTCCTTCTGTAGCACCTGGTCGCCCTTGGCGTCGGTCACCTTGACCCAGACCTTGTCCCCGGTCGCGGTCAGCACGACCGGGCCATTGGCTTGTGCCGGCGGAGGCGCCACGGGAGCGGCTGCTTTGGGCGCAGCAGGCGCAGCGGTCTGCTCGGCGACGAGATCGGGCAACTGGCCTTCGGGTGAAAGGAAGTTGCTCCAGAACATCACGAGCGCCCCGACGACCACGATGACGCCGATCACCGCCAGCCACGCGAGGCGGCGGGTCGGGACGCGGGCGGGGTCGCCCGGCTCGAAACTCGGGACATATTCGACGCGGTCGCCGGCTTCGTGATCGAGCTGCTCGCGCACCTTGGCTGCGATGACTTGCTCGTCGAGGCCCACCGCCCGGGCATAAGTCCGCGCGAAGCCCACGGCATAAGTCCGCGCGGCCAGATCGCCAAGGCGGTCCTCCTCGAGCGCGATCAGATGACGTTCGGCGATCTTGGTCTGCGACGCGATATCCGCGCGGCTCTTGCCCAGCGCCTCACGCCCCGCACGAAGCTGGCTTCCGACGCTCTGCGGTCCGCGCGCAAGCCCTTGGGTTTCGACGTTTTCCAATTCCGCTCCGTTTGGCGTGGTAGATGCGACCTGAACGGTGCCTAACCAAACCTTCTGACCGGATAAAGTCAATCAGGCGCCGCCCGTTCCGGTCAAATTTATAGGGCAAATCGTCATCCGGACCGGCGCGGGCCGTTCCGGAGCGTCAATTCAGTCGATCGCAATGTCCCGCTCGGCCGCCCACGCCGTCATTGTGCCGCGCAAATCGGCTGGCGGCGCGGCGAGCCACCCCTCCATCGCAGCTGTGATCGCGGGCAGGTCGACCTTGCCGACAAGTTCCTTGATCGGACCGACCGCCGCCGGGGTGATCGACAGGCGCCGGACGCCGAGGCCCAGCAACGCCAGGGCCTCCAGCCGCCGCCCGCCCATCTCACCGCAGACGCTGATATCGACCGACGTGCCCTCCAGCGTGCGCACGACGCGGCGCAGGAAGCGCAGGATCGCCGGGCTCAGCCAGTCGTAGCGCTCGGCCAGCTTGGGGTTCGAGCGGTCGGCCGCGAAGAGGAACTGCGTGAGGTCGTTCGTGCCGATCGACAGGAACGCGATCTTCGGCGCCAGCAGGTCCAGCTGTTCGGCCAGCGAGGGCACTTCCAGCATCACGCCGTAGCGGATGGCCTCGGGCAGCACCTTCTTCTGGCGGCGCAGATAGGCGAGCTGACCGTCGAACACGGCCTTGGCCGCATCGAATTCCCAGGGTTCTGCGACCATCGGGAACATGACGTTGAGCGGCCGCCCCGCCGCCGCCTCCAGCAGCGCGCGGGCCTGCGCCTTGAGCAGCGCGTCGCGCTCCAGCGCCACGCGCAGCGCGCGCCAGCCCATCGCGGGGTTCTCCTCTCCCTCGCCGTCGTCGTGGCGCAAGTAGGGGAGCGTCTTGTCGCCGCCGATATCGACCGTGCGGAACACGACCGGGCGATCGCCGGCGGCATCCATGACGTCGCGGTAGAGGCGCGTCTGCTTCTCACGCTGCGGCAGCGTGGCGGAAACGAGGAACTGGAACTCGGTGCGGAACAGGCCGATGCCGTCCGCGCCGGTCAGATTGAGGTTGGCGACGTCGTCACGCAGCCCCGCGTTGATCATCACCTTGATGCGCGTGCCGTCGAGCGTGGTCGCAGCCACGTCGCGCATGCCCGCATAGACGGCCTGACGTTCGCGGTTCTTCGCAAAGCGCGCCTCGAACGCCTCGACCACGCCGGGCGACGGGCGCACCATCGTCGTGCCCTGATCGGCGTCGAGCAACAGCGGATCGCCCTCGCGCACGATGCCGCGCAGGCCCCGCACGCGGCCGAGCACCGGGATGCCCATCGCCCGCGCGACGATGACGACGTGGCTGGTGAGCGAGCCTTCCTCGAGGATCACGCCCTTGAGCCGCCGCTTGTCGTATTCCAGCAGTTCCGCCGGGCCAAGATTGCGCGCGATCAGGATCGCGTCGTTCCTGAGGCCCATCGAAGCCGCCGTGCCGATCTGGCCCGAGACGATCCGCAGCAGGCGGTTCGCCAGGTCCTCGAGGTCGTGCATGCGGTCCGCTAGGAGCGGGTCGTCGATCTGGCGCATGCGCATGCGAGTGCGCTGCTGCACGCGCTCGATCGCCGCTTCCGCCGTCAGGCCGCTGTCGATCGCCTCGTTGATGCGGCGCGTCCAGCCTTCGTCGTAGGCGAACATGCGGTAGGTCTCGAGCACTTCGTCATGCTCGCCGCCCATGCCGAACTCGGCCTGATTGGCCATCCGGTCGATCTGTTCGCGCATGCGGTCGAAGGCGAGGATGACGCGCTGGCGCTCGGCCTCGGTATCCTCGGCGACGATGTGCTCGATGGTGACGCGCGGCTGGTGGTAGACGGCGACGCCCGATGCGAGGCCCTTCACCAGCGTCAGGCCGCGCATCTGCTCCGGCCCGGTCTGGGCGGCAGTGAGCGCGCGCGCATCTTCCTCGTCGATGAGGTCGGCATTGACGATGAGTTCGGACAGAACCATCGCCACCGTCTGCAGCGCCTCGATCTCGACCTCTTCGTAGCGGCGCGGCTCGACGTGCTGGACGCAGAGCGCGCCGACCGCGCGTTCGCGGCGGACGATGGGGACGCCTGCGAAGGAGTGGAACTTGTCCTCGCCCGTTTCCGGGCGGTACATGAAGTCGGGATGCGCGGCGGCTTCGGCCAGGTTCAGCGTCTCGATCCGGTCTGCGATGGAGCCCACCAGACCTTCGCC
Organism: Novosphingobium sp. HR1a; assembly: GCF_015594425.1. NCBI lineage: Bacteria > Pseudomonadati > Pseudomonadota > Alphaproteobacteria > Sphingomonadales > Sphingomonadaceae > Novosphingobium > Novosphingobium sp. HR1a. The sequence continues at coordinate 11,422 of NZ_JABXWS010000014.1, read as the reverse complement.
CACCGCCATGCGGGTGACGTGAACCGCCTCCTGCGCAAGACCGCGCGTGGCGAAGAGTTCGAGCATTCCCTCACGCAGCAGGTAGATCGAGCAGACCTCGCTATCGAGGCACTCGCCTATCACTTCCACCACGTTGTTGAGTTTGGTCTGCGCATTGCTGCGCGAGGCCATCACCTCGTGAAGGCTCGTGAGAATGGTTCGGGCTGCTTCGACGGCTCCGCTGGTCATTCTTCTGGCGTAACGCAAAGTCATGGCTTTGGGAACGCAGCGGATGCCGTCGATTCAGCTTATGCGGGTGATATCGGGAATTACCCGGTTGTCCGGTGGAATTCTCCGCGCTCAGGACCCTCTACAAGACTGAGATCGGCGATCAGAACCGCCCGATCTCCTCCTTGATGCGAAGCTTGCGCTTCTTGAGAGACTGGACGACCGCGGCATCAGGGATCGGGCGGCTCAATTCCTCGTGGATCTGCCGTTCGATACCGGCATGCTTGAGCTGCAGAGCGCTGACGTGCGAATTATCCATTGGACGTTCCTCCTTATAGGGGCCGGACCCTTGTCTTGCGACTGTGTGCGGACGGTGCTCTCGTAAGAGCCATGACGAGCGACCTGATCGGGCGACTCGACACTGGTGGGCCGGCGCAAAAACCAAGGAACCACAATCGGAGGACCTTGCGAAGACCCCACTTGCTTCATATCGGTGAGTTGCGTGAATCATGCGTTCGGCAGGATTCGGTCCCGCCCGTGCACAGGCTTGAAACTTTAAGGAATTCCGGCGTGACCGAAGAGGAAATGCGCAAGCGCCTCGAAATCCTGAAAGTCGAACATCGCGACCTCGACGCGGCGATCGATGCTTTGATGAACGCGGGTGGCGGCGGCGACATGCTGCAGATCGCGCGACTCAAGAAGCGCAAGCTGCGCCTCAAGGACCAGATCGCGCAGATCGAGGACTACCTGATCCCCGACATCATCGCGTAATCGCGCAATCCTCCCTGTTCCGTAGGAATGGGGAGGTGGCAGTCGCGAAGCGACTGACGGAGGGGTTTTCTTCCCCTCCACCACCGCTTCGCGGCGGTCCCCCTCCCCATCGCTGCGCGACAGGGAGGATTTACGGATCCGCGCCGTTTCCGAACGATCAGGATTAACTTTCGTTCACCCTCCCGCCGTGCCGTTCAGGGACAGCGCGATATTTGCCCGGGATTATCGACTCGCCCCGCTTGCCGCCGATTCGGCGGTAAGAAATACGAAGGGCCATGTCGAAACCGGCGACCATCAATCCGCGCATCGTCGAGGCGCTCTACTGCGAGGCGCTCGTCCTGTCCGACGAGGTGCGCGCGGCGTTCACCTTGTCCGGGCGGATCGACGGAGATCCCGGCCGTGTCGCCCTCTCCAGCGAAGGGCTGCGCACCACCACGCGGATGATGCACGCGATCGCCTGGCTACTTAACCACCGCGCTTATTTCATCGGCGAGATCAGCGACTTGCAGCTACGTCGCCATGGCCGCCTGTCGCCCGCGATGCGCCAGTCGGACCCTGCGCATGCCCTTCTGCTGGAGCCCGCCACCGCCCGGCTCGTCGAGGCCACGCGCCTGTTCTACGACCGCCTGCTGCGCCTCGACCAGTTCTGGCGGCTGACCACACCTGCGGCTTTCGGCGCGATCGAGCAGCTTCGAGAACGGATCGAGGGCGAGGTTGCGACCGGCACCTAACGGCACTCAACGGTGCCATAACCGCCCTCAAGGTCGACACGGCGCTTCATCCACCCCATATCGCGCCCATGAACGCTGCTGCAGAGATCGACCGGCCCTACACGGTGGCCGAAACCATCGGCCCGCTGGTCCGCCGGGTGCTGGCGCGCAACCCCTCGCCCTTCACTTTCACCGGCACCCAGACGTATCTGGTAGGCGCCGATGGCGAAGTGGCCGTCATCGATCCCGGCCCGGACGAGGCCGAGCATCTGGGCGCGCTGATGGCGGCGATCGGCGGTGACAAGGTCGTGGCGATCTGCTGCACTCATACCCACCGCGACCACTCGCCCGCCGCTGCCCCCCTCGCCGCGCTGACCGGCGCGCCGATCGTCGGCTGCGCGCCGCTGGTGCTGAGCGACGACGGCCCGCGCGCCGACGCCTCGTTCGATGCGAACTACGCGCCCGACCGCGTGCTCGCCGATGGAGAGGTGGTTACGGGCAAAGGCTGGACCCTGCGCGCGCTCACGACGCCGGGCCATACCTCCAACCACTTGTGCTTCGCGCTGGAGGAAACCGGCGCGCTGTTCACCGGCGATCATGTCATGGGCTGGTCCACCAGCGTCGTCTCCCCGCCCGACGGCGACATGACCGCCTACATGGAAAGCCTCGCCCGTCTCTATGAGCGCGAGCAGGACGTGGTCTACTACCCCGCCCACGGCCCGGAAGTGACAAAGCCGCGCCAGCTCGTGCGCGGGATGATCGGCCACCGCCGCCAACGCGAGCGGCAGATCCTGCGCCAGATCGAATCGGGCGTGACCACCATCGCCGCGATGGTCCCGCTGATGTACAAGGGCGTCGACGAAAGGCTCTGGCCCGCCGCCGGGCGTTCGGTCCTGGCCCACCTCCTCGATCTGGAAAAACGCGGCATTACAACGCGCCGCGAAGACGAATGGACGCTGATCGCCGCGAATTAGGCGTTCATCGACAAGTATTGTCGCAATAACACTTCACACGGTATTATCCACCGCCATCGAAAGGTGGAGGGTAATTCATGGCAACCGCAGCCGCAGCGCAGGTTTCGCGCGTCTCGTTCTGGGCGAAGATGACGATCGGGCTCAGCCTGTTCATCGTGTTCGCCTTTGCACAATTCGGTCTGCGCGGCTTCGTGCCCGTTACGCAAGTGCCGGTAATCTTTCATGTCCATGGCGTGGTCATGCTCGGCTGGCTCGCCCTCGTGACGACGCAGGCGCTGCTGGGCAACGGCAGTGGGCTGGAACTGCACCGACGGCTCGGCTGGGCGAGTGCAGTCATGCTGCCCACCATCGCCGTGCTGACCAGCCTGACCTGCTTCGCCGGGCTTCGCACCGGCATGTTCCCTCCGTTCTTCCCGCCGGCTTATTTCCTCGCGCTGATCCATGTCTCGATGCTGATCTTCGTGATGATGGTCGGCGGCGCCGTTGCGCTGCGCGGCCGTGCGGACTGGCACAAGCGGCTGATCCTGGGCTCCACCATCCTCATCATGGACCCTGCGCTCGGCCGGGTCCTGCCGATGCCTTTCATCATGCCCTGGGGCGAGTGGCTGTCGATGGCGATCCAGCTTGGCATGGTCGCGCTGATCGTGCGGCACGACCGGCGTGCGATGGGGCGCGTTCATCCGGCCACCGTGACCGTCGCACTGGCAGTGGTGCTGGCTCATGTCCTTGTCGAGCTGCTGGCGATCACGCCGCCGTGGGTCGCGTTCGCGGCGCAATTCGCGGGATAGATGTCCTGCTGTCCTCCCTGTCGCGCAGCGATGGGGAGGGGGACCGCCCGCATAGCGGGTGGTGGAGGGGGAGGAACCCCTCTGTCAGCCCTGCGGGCTGCCACCTCCCCATCGCTGCGCGACAGGGAGGAAGACGACGGCCGCGATCCGCGAAAATTCCGCTTGGGTCCTTGGGCCAGCGTCCCTAGATAGACCCCGCCCGCAGCAAGGTTCGGGCGAGGATGTACAGGAACGACCATGACCGTAATGCCCGCCGACCTTTCCGGTATCGACGTGCGCGCCGAGATCGAGCGCCTGCGCAAGGAGCGCAATGCGGTCATCCTCGCCCATTACTACCAGAAGCCCGAGCTTCAGGACCTTGCCGACTTCGTGGGCGACAGCCTTGAACTGAGCCGCAAGGCGGCGGAAACCGATGCCGACGTCATCGCCTTTTGCGGCGTGAAGTTCATGGCCGACACCGCCAAGATTCTCTCGCCGAACAAGATCGTCGTGCTGCCCGATCTCAACGCCGGGTGCAGCCTGGAAGATTCCTGCCCGCCCGAAAAGTTCAAGGCTTTCCGCGAGGCGCATCCCGATCACATCGCGCTGACCTACATCAACTGCTCGACCGAGGTTAAGGCGCTGTCCGACGTCATCGTCACCAGCTCCAGCGCCGAGACGATCCTGCAGCAGATCCCGCTGGACCAGAAGATCATCTTCGGCCCCGACCGTCACCTCGGCGGCTACCTCGCGCGCAAGTTCAACCGCGAGATGCTGCTGTGGCCGGGCGTGTGCATCGTGCACGAGGCGTTCAGCGAGACCGAACTGCTGAAACTGCGCGCCGAGCATCCCAATGCGCCGATCGCCGCGCACCCTGAATGCCCGCCGCACATCGTCGATCATGCGGACTACGTCGGCTCGACCAGTGGCATCCTGCAGTATGCGAAGACCATGCCCGGCGACACGCTGATCGTGGCGACCGAGCCGCACATCATCCACCAGATGCAGCTCTCGATCCCGAACAAGACCTTCATCGGCGCGCCCGGTGCGGACGGCAACTGCAACTGCAACATCTGCCCCTACATGGCGCTCAACAACCTCGAGAAGCTGTACATCGCGCTGCGCGACCTGTCCCCGCGCGTGGAGATCGAGGAACCGCTGCGTCTGGCGGCGAAGAAGAGCCTCGACCGCATGCTGGAGATGGCCAGCGGGACGATCGGCAAGGGCGACCTGGGCGCGCGTTGAGGGCTTCGTCGTCCCGGACTTGATCCGGGACCGGTGGCTGTCTTTAGGCGGGGGCTTCGACAAGCTCAGCCTGAGCGAGATTTGATGAACTGCTCTCAAAACCGCTCAGGCTGAGCTTGTCGAAGCCCCCGCCGCATAAAACGGAAAGCCCGGCTGTTCACGGCCACCGGTCCCGGATCAAGTCCGGGACGACGACTGGCGAAACCTCTTCGCGCTTCCTATGTTGTATGGGAACGAACCGGGGAGCCCTGAAACTTGCGTGACGTCCTCATCCTGAGGAAACTGAAGGTCTGGTGCCTGCTTCTGCTGGCCGCCGTCTTCGCGCACGCGCTGATCCCGATCGAGGCCCGCGCTTCCGGCTCGGCATTCAGCCCTTCCACGGTCGAGGTATCGACCGGCCACTCCCTGCGCGTGGCTGCCGTGCGCAAGCTCGCCCCCCAGCGTGACCCGCTCGGCAGGGGGATGTTGCTCGCCGCCTCCTCCCAGGACCGGAAAGCACGGGACGCCCGCGCCTGCCCTGCCCCGGCCGCAGCCTCCGGCCCGCCCGGCTGGCGCTGCGCGCTGTCGCAGCCCAGAGCCCCGCCCTTCGCCTGACACGCCGCCGGATCGCAATGCCGATCCGACAGTTTCAGCAAGGCCGGAGCGGCGCATTCCAGCGCGTCCCGGCAGCGAAGCACGGGACATCCAATGCCTCATCACACTCCCCTGATCGGCACCATCGTCGCCGGTCTGGTGATCGCCTTCTTCATGGGGGCGCTCGCCCACCGCCTGCGGGTTTCCCCCATCGCAGGCTACCTTCTCGCCGGCGTCATGGTCGGCCCCTTCACGCCCGGCTTCGTCGCCGATGCCGGGCTCGCACAGGAACTCGCCGAGATCGGCGTGATTCTCCTCATGTTCGGCGTCGGCCTGCATTTCTCGCTGCGGGACCTGCTGGCGGTGAAGAACATCGCCATCCCCGGCGCACTCGTGCAGATCGCCGTCGCGACCCTGCTGGGCATCGGCATCGGCTACATGATGGGCTGGGACCTTGCCGCCGGCTTCGTCTTCGGCCTCGCGCTCTCGGTGGCGAGTACCGTGGTCCTGCTGCGCGCGCTGCAAAGCCGCAACCTCGTCGAGACCGAGCGCGGACGCATCGCCGTCGGCTGGCTGATCGTCGAGGATCTCGTCATGGTCCTCGCGCTGGTGCTGCTGCCTGCGCTGGCCTCGGGCCTCTCGGGAGGCGACGGCGCGGCAAGCCTGCCATGGGTGATCTCGACGACGTTGCTGAAGGTCGCGGGCTTCGTGGCGCTGATGCTGATCGTCGGGCGCCGCGTGCTGCCCTGGGCGCTGCACTGGGTGGTCCACACCGGATCGCGCGAGCTGTTCCGCCTTGCCGTCCTTGCGGTGGCTCTCGGCGTGGCGTTCGGGGCGGCCTATGCCTTCGACGTCAGCTTCGCGCTGGGTGCCTTCTTCGCAGGCATGATCCTGGGCGAAACGCAGCTCTCCCGCCGCGCCGCCGAGGAGACCCTGCCCTTGCGCGACGCTTTCGCGGTGCTGTTCTTCGTCTCGGTGGGCATGCTGTTCGACCCCTCGGTGGTGACCGAGCAGCCGATCCCACTGCTGGTCACGGTGCTGACGATCGTGGTCGGCAAGTCGCTGGCCGCCTGGCTGATCGTGCGCGCCTTCGGCTACGAGAACGACAAGGCGCTGACGATCTCCGCCAGCCTTGCGCAGATCGGCGAGTTCTCGTTCATCCTCGCCGGGCTGGGTGCCGGGCTGGGGCTGCTGCCCGAGGCGGGACGCGACCTCATCCTGGCGGGCGCGATCATCTCGATCTTCCTCAACCCCTTCATCTTCAACTTCGCGGTCGGCAGTACCGGCTCCGTCAAGAAGCAGATGGAGGAGCAGGCCGAACAGGCGGAGATCGAGCATGAGAAAAAGCGCGAGGAGCACGTCATCCTCGTCGGCTACGGCCGCGTCGGCAAGCTGGTGGCGCACGGCCTGCGCGCCACCCCGACCGCCGTGCTGCTGATCGAAGCGCAGAGCGATCTCGCCCGCGAGGCCCGCGCCGAGGGCTTCGAAGTCGTCACCGGCAACGCGGTGGAGCCCGACGTCCTGAGGGAAGCGGGCATCGAGCGCGCCCACCGCATGCTCATCGCCATCCCCGAAGGCTTCGAGGCGGGCGCGATCTGCGAGGCCGCACGCAAGCTGCGCCCCGACCTCTCGGTGATCGCCCGCGCCCACTCGGACGCGCAGTTCGCGCATCTCGTGGAGCACGGCTGCGACAAGGTGGTGCTGGGCGAGCGGGAGATCGCACGGCAGATGCTCGAACTGATCGGCGCCAGCGCCAGCCGCATCGCCGCCGTACCGGACGTGAAGTCGGCATGAGGGCGAGGAGAAAGCCGCCCGGCTGGTTCAAGTGGGCGGTCTGGGGCGGGATCGTGCTGGCCGTCGCCGTACCCACCGCCTGCGTGATGAACCACGGGGAGGTGCCGGGCTACGGCGCCTTCCCGTCATTGCCGCACTGAAACGAGACAGGTTTGGGTCGACGTTCTCGCCGTCATCAAAGGCAGTCGTAGTCTAGGCGAGCACTCCGGCTGCCTGCGCCATGACCTTGCGCACCATCTCCGGTTCGGCCTCGATGACCGTGAGATAGGCGCGCACGGCAGGTGGCGGCATGTGGCGAGCCAGTTCGTACTGGCGCAAGTTGGCGAGCGGAATGCCATAAGCCGCCGAGAACTGCGCCTGGTCCAAGCCAAGGCGATGCCGCAGAATGCGAAACCGCCGTCCGATATGGGCGCGTTCCAGCCCGGCCACGCTGACGTCAAAATCCTCGGGATCGTTGGGGTCAGCCGGAATTGCGATCGTAGTCTCTTTGTTCACCAGCATTGCTCCGTCGAACAGATATCAGCCTGACCCGATCGTCTCTCAAGACGTACACGACCGTGAACAACTTACCGTCCACCAAGCCCACCGCCTTGTAGCGATCTTCGCCATCGACCAAGCGAAATGAAGGTAAAACCTCATGCCGCGTATCCTCGAAAATCCGCATCCCGAACGCCAGCCGCAAGCCGTGCTTGACCAGATTGGCCTCGTCCTTGGCGGGGTCGAACGCGAACTCCATCGCCCGTGACTATGGGCATCGCATATAACACGGGAAGTTAAACCCCGTCCATCCGGCGACTTACCCAGCCGCCGCGGCCCGTGCCCAGGCGACGATCGCGCCGGGCGGCATCGCACCGGACTTGCGCGCGATCTCCCGGCCCTTGTGGATCAGAACGAGGGTCGGGATGGACTGGATGCCGTAGCGCCCGGCGATCGCCCCTTCCGCCTCGGTGTCGAGCTTGCCGAGGCGCATCTCGGGCTCCAGCTGCGCCGCCGCCGCCGCGAAGGCCGGAGCCATCTGGCGGCAGGGACCGCACCACGCGGCCCAGAAATCGACCAGCAGCGGCAGGTCGCTGCGCCCCGCATGAGCATCGAAATTCGCTGTGGTCAGGGTGACCGGCGCCCCGGCGAAGAGGGCCGCCCTGCACTTGCCGCATGTGCCGCCGGCGCCCAGCCGTTCGACCGGCACCCGGTTAGACGTCGTGCAGCGGGGACAAACGACGATTCTGTTATCGGACATGGACACGTCTCCTCACCATCGATGTAGGAGCGCGCGACTCAGACCGCCACTTCGCGCCACTCGCCCGGCGCGATGCCATCGAGGGTCCAGTCGCCAATGCGCCAGCGCACGAGGCGCAAGGTCGGGTGGCCGACGGCGGCGGTCATGCGGCGGACCTGCCGGTTACGGCCTTCGCGCAAGGTCAGTTCGATCCAGCAGTCCGGCACGGTCTTGCGGAAGCGCACCGGCGGATTGCGCGGCCACAGGTCGGGCGTGTCGATGCGGCGGGCATCAGCGGGCAGCGTCGGGCCATCGTTCAGCGTGACACCCTTGCACAGCGTTTGGATCGCGGCCTCGTCCGGCTCGCCCTCGACCTGCACGAGATAGGTCTTGGGCGTCTTGTAGCGCGGGTTCGAGATACGCGCCTGCAGGCGGCCGTCGTCGGTCAGCAGCAGCAACCCCTCGCTGTCGCGGTCGAGCCGCCCTGCAGGGTAGACGCCGGGCACCTTCACGAAGTCCGACAGCGTCGCGCGCGGGCTGGGAGACTTGAGGTCGGTGAACTGCGGCAGCACGTCGAACGGCTTGTTGAGCAGGATCAGGCGGGTCATGCGATCAGTCCTTCGCGGGCTTGTCTGCGGCGCGCGCCATCGCCAGCGCCACGGCGAGCAGCACCATGCCGACCACGTCGATCGTGCCCAGCGTCTCTCCGAAAGCGAGCCAGCCGACAGTGGCCGCCAGCGCCGGCTGCGCCATCAGCGCGAGGCCGATCACCAGCGGTGTGAAATGGCGCAGCGAGTAGATCAGGAAACCCTGCCCGATCAGCTGGCTCGACAGCGCGAGCGCGACCAGCGGCGTCCAGTCGCGCGGCATGATGACTTCGCCCAGCAGCACCGCGGCGAGCAGCATCACCGGCACGCTCGCGGCGGTCGAGACGGCGAGCAGCGAATATTGCCCCCTGCCCTGCCGCACGCCGTTCAGCATGATGAGATAGACCGCGTAGAAGGCTCCGCCGAGCAGGCAGAACAGGTCTCCGACGAGGTTCGTGCGGCTGATCTCCAGCGATCCGCCCATCAGCAGGCCCGCTCCCGCCAGCGCGGCGAGGATGGCGCTGACTTCCAGCACGCGCGGCGCGCGCCGGGCGGTGGCAAGGCCCCAGACCATCACGATCAGACTGCCCGAATTGCCGAACAGGGAGGCATTGCCCACCTTTGTCCGCACGATGCCGAAATGCCAGGCGGCCAGGTCCAGGGCGAAGAACACCCCCGCCGCCATGACCAGCGCGATCACCCCCGGCGACATCCTGCGCTGCACCGCAGGCTCACGTCCGGCGAGCAGCACGAGCACCGGCAGCGCGAGGGTCAGGCGCCAGAACCCGGCGGCGACCGGCCCGGTATCGGCAAGCCGCACCAGCCATGCCCCCAGCGCCAGCGCGACGTTGGCGGCCAGCAGCGCGAGGAGATGGCGCGCGGTCCAGTCATGGCCGGGTCGGACTTCGGGGACGGACAGGGCGGGAGCAGTGCTCATGGCCCGCGTCCTAGCGGCATGGCGCGGGCGGCGCACCTGCTTATTGGCGCGCCGCCCGGATCGTCAACAAAGCAGGATCAATTCGGCAACTGCGCCGTCTCTTCCCCTCTTGTCTTCCAGAGCGACCAGCCCACCCCACCCGCGATCAGCGCCAGCGTGATGCCGAGGCTGGCGAGCGGCGGGAACTTCGCTCCGCCCAGCGCAAAGTCGGCGATCAGGATCTTGCCGCCGATGAACACCAGCACCAGCGCCAGCGCATACTTCAGGTAGTGGAAGCGATGCACCATCGCCGCCAGCGCGAAGTAGAGCGCGCGCAGGCCCAGGATCGCCATGATGTTCGAGGTGTAGACGATGAAGGTATCGGTCGTGATCGAGAAGATCGCCGGCACCGAATCGATCGCGAAGACCAGGTCGGCCAGGTTGATCACCACCAGCGCCAGGAACAGCGGTGTCGCCGCCCAGACGAGGTGGCCCTTCGCGTTGGGCTCCTTCACGAAGAAGTGCTCGGCGTGGTGCTGCTTGGTCACGCGCATATGGCGCGAGATCCAGCGGATCGCGGCGTTGTTGCCGATGTCCGGGTCATGGTCGCTGGTGAACAGCATCTTGATCCCGGTGAAGATCAGGAAGGCGGCGAACAGGTACATGACCCAGTGGGCATGGGCGACCAGCGCCGCACCGCCCGCGATCATAGCCCCTCGCAGCACGATGACGGCAAGGATGCCCCACAGGAGCGCGCGATACTGGTACTTGGGCGCGACCGCGAAGTAGCCGAAGATCATCGATATGACGAAGACGTTGTCGATCGAGAGCGCCTTCTCGATGAAGTAGCCGGTGTAATAGTCGATCGCCGGCGCAGAGCCCTTGGCCCACCAGGTCCACGCGCCGAAGATCATGGCGATGCCGATGTAGAACACCGACAGTTTCAGCGATTCGGCGATGCCCATCTCCTTGTCGTCCTTGTGCAGGACGCCGAGGTCGAAGGCGGTGAGCAGCAGCACGACGGCCGCGAACGAAAGCCAGAACCAGGCGGGCGTACCCAGCCAGTCGGCGAAGAGAAATTCCATGATGACGTGCCCTGTTCAGGGGGAAACGGAGGCGCCGGCGCGCAGGATCGGGGGAGGAAAGCGCGCCGGCGCGCGGGTTACAGGCTGGCGAGTGCGCGCGCGGGCGGCAGCAGCCGCGCCATCCTGTCCCTGAGCCTGGTTTTCCGTTTCATCAGCCGGGCGACCTCCAGCGGGTCCTTGTGGCGGCCTGTCTTCATGCGGCGGATCGCGGCGTCGAGCTTCTGGTGCAGCTCTAGCAGGCGGAACATGCGTTCGGTCATTATCGTATCCCTATCGAACGGGTTGAAGTTCGATCGGATGAGCGGCGCTGGGGTTGCGTAAGAAAACAATGCTGAACCTGCACCGGTATCACCCGATGCGGTCCGACATCACGAGGCGTGAGGGAAGTTCCCGATCACGCCGCGCCAGAGGGGCCCGGCCCGCAAAGGCTCTAATACGACCGAATCGCTCCGAGTTCAACCCATCGATCCTCCCTGTCGCGCAGCGATGGGGAGGTGGCAGTCGCAATGCGACTGACGGAGGGGGAACCCGCGCGCCCCCTNNCGNCCNCGCNCNCNCNCNCNCGCNCGCNCGCGCG
>NZ_JABXWS010000013.1:0-12132 GCF_015594425.1 Novosphingobium sp. HR1a | reverse complement strand
ACCCGCGCGCCCCTTCCCCTCCACCACCGCCTGCGGCGGCGGTCCCCCTCCCCATCGCTGCGCGACGGGGAGGATTGCTTCTGCCTCAAAATCCGATATTAATGTGATATCACTTTTAGAGGGGTGCCACCGATGTCCGATTCGCATCTGCCCATCAACGCCAGCCGGGAGAGCATCGCCTCGACCCGGAGCGGCTACCTGATGCTCATAGTGTTCCTGGCGCTGCTCGTGGCGATCGTGTTCTGCGTCGTCACGCTTGCCAGCGGCGATCCGGGACCGGGCACGGTGCTGGGCTTCCTCGCCTTCATCCTCCCGGCGGTGATCATGAACGTTCTGATCCTCAGCGGCTTCTACATGATCCAGCCCAACCAGGCCGCCGCGATCACGCTGTTCGGCAGCTACAAGGGCACCGATCGCACCCCCGGCCTGCGCTGGGTCTGGCCGTGGATGGGCAAGACGAAAATCTCGGCCCGCGCCAACAACGTCGTCTCGGAAAAGCTCAAGGTGAACGACCTTCGCGGCAACCCGATCGAGATCGCCACCAACGTCGTCTGGCGCGTCGCCGACACCGCGCAGGCGCTTTACGACGTGGACGACTACAAGGCCTTCGTGAACGTCCAGATCGAGGCCGCCGTGCGCTCGATCGGCTCGCGCTACGCCTATGACGACGTCGAGGATGCCGAGATCACCCTGCGCGGCAGCCACGAGCAGGTGAATGCCGAACTGCGCACCGAACTGATCGCCCGCCTGCAGGTGGCGGGCATCACGGTGGACGAGTGCGGCCTCACTCACCTCGCCTACGCGCCAGAGATCGCCGGGGCCATGCTGCGCCGCCAGCAGGCCGAGGCCGTCATCGGCGCGCGGCGCAAGCTGGTGGAGGGCGCGGTGTCGATGGTCGAGATGGCGCTGGCGCAGCTCTCGGAAAAGAACGTGGTCGAACTCGACGACGAGCGCCGCGCGGCGATGGTTTCGAACCTGATGGTCGTGCTCTGCGGCGAGCGGGATACCCAGCCCGTCGTCAATACCGGCACGCTCTACTCGTAACGGTCCGATGGCGTCTCCCGGCAAGAAGGCGTTCGCGCTCCGTCTCGATCCGGCGCTCTACGCGGCGCTGGAGCGGGCAGCGGCGGCCGACTTGCGCTCGGTGAACGCGCAAGTCGAAGTGCTGCTGCGCGAGGCCCTCGCCCGGCGCGGCGTCAAGGTCGAGGCGGGCGAACCGGCAAGGCGCGGACGTCCGCCCAAGGATGGAGACTGATCATGCTGCACAAGCTGTTCGAGAATGATCCGTGGTTCGCCCCCAAGCGCTACGGCTACGGCGCGGGGCTGCCGATCGCGTGGCAGGGGTGGACGCTGCTGGCGGCCTACCTCGCCATTATCGTCGGGATCGCGCTGCCGGGGACCGGCGGCACGCTGGGCGCCCGGACCGCGTCCTTCGTCGGCGTGCTGCTGGTGACGGGCGTGTTCATGGTGATCGCCGCACGCCACACGCGCGGCGGCTGGAAGTGGCGCTGGGGCGGGGATTGAGGCGGTCCGTCGTCCCGGACCTGATCCTGGACCGCTGGCCGTGAACAGCCCATCTGTCGGCGCGCGCCGCCGCGGCTTCGACAAGCTCAGCCTGAGCGGAATTTAAAGACCTGCTCTCAAAACCGCTCAGGCTGAGCTTGTCGAAGCCCTGGCCGATAACGCCCACCTAAAGACAGCCAGCGGTCCCGGATCAAGTCCGGGACGACGTGGGCCCTACAACTTCGCGAAAACCGCCACCATCGCCTTCCACGCCCGGTCCGCCTCGCCCGGATCGTAGGCGGGGGAATCCGGCACGCACCAGCCGTGGTCGGCGGCGTAGACTTCCACTTCGGCCGGGCGCTTCGCCGCATCCGCAGCCTTGCGCAGTTCGGTCTTCACCTCGGGCTGCTTGGCGTCGTCATTGCGGGCGATGGCGAAGATGTAGCTCGCCTTCGTCTTGCCCAGAACCCGGTGCGGACTGTCCGGCGCCTCGGTCACCAGCCCCGCGCCGTGGAGCGACACCGCCGCCTTCACCCGCCCCGGCACCGCCGCCGCCGTGCGCACGGTGAACGGCCCGCCCATGCAGTAGCCGTTGCTGCCGATCCCGCGCTTGGTGTCCACCGCGTCCTGCGTGTCGAGGAACGCCACGTAGGCCGTCGCATCGCGCGTGACCGCCTCGGGCGTGAGCATCGCGCGCATCGGGCCGACTTTCGCCTGACCTTCGGGCGTGCGGTACTCGGCGAAGCTCTTCATCACCGGCGCTGGGCCGGAGCGATAGTACGGGTTGACCACCAGGACCGCATAGCCCTGCGCGGCGAGATTGCGGGCCATGATCTTCTTGGCATCACGCAGGCCCGCAATGTCAGGCCACATCACGATGCCGGGATGCTTGCCCCCACCCGCTTTATGGCCCGGATGGACGAAGAACGCATCGCACACGCCGTCCGCCGTGGTGATCGAAACCATGCGCTCGGTCAGTTCGCCGCCGCTCTCCGCCGCCACCGCTCCGCACCCGGTCAGCGCAAGTCCGGCACCCAGCACCGAGAACGCGCGGCGGTCCAAGCGGCTGAAGTCGTCGGCGGTATAGTCGTCACACATGGGCTGGCCTTTCGCTGCTTTCCCGGCAGCCTAGCAGAGCTTCGCGCGACCTCAATCGCCGTTGAAGTTGAGTTCCAGGTTCACGGCATTGGGATCGGCGAGGAACAGTTGCCTGAGGCCGATGTGCGTCAGATCGTTGAACCGGTAGTCGAGGCCGAGTTCGTCCAGCTTCGCGCGGGTCTCCTCGAAGCCGCTGCAGCGCAAGGCGACGTGATGGAAACCGTTGGTTGATTCGCCCGGCAGGTAATCGTCGTAGCGCCCCGGAGCGGTGGTGCGATCGACGAGGTGAATGATCGGCAGCCCCCCTGCGTCGCGCATCCAGTAGCCCGCCGTGCCCGCGCGGATCGAGGGGTTTTCGCTGCGGATCAGGCCCAGTACGCGTTCGTAGAACGTGGCGGTGCCTTCGAGGTCGTCGGTCAGGATGTTGACGTGATCGATGCCGCTGACCTGCATGGTGCTCTCCCTTTGTTGGGCAGGGATTAACCCACCCCTGCCCCCTCCCGCAAGCGGGAGGGGAATGCGAAACCTGCGCATAGCCCTCCCGCTCGCGGGAGGGCCGGGAGGCTTGAGAGCGAAGCGAACTAGCCGGACGGGGTGGGCCTCAGCTCCGGAACACCACCGTCCGCGCTCCGTTCAGCAGCACCCGGTCCTCCAGATGCAGCCGCACCGCCTCGGCCAGCACGCGGCGTTCGATGTCGCGACCCTTGCGGACCATGTCCTCGGGCGTGTCGGAGTGCGTCACCGGCTCCACGTCCTGATGGATGATCGGCCCTTCGTCGAGGTCGGCGGTCACGTAGTGCGCGGTCGCGCCGATCATCTTCACCCCGCGCGCGTGCGCCTGGTGATAGGGCTTGGCGCCCTTGAAACCCGGTAGGAACGAGTGGTGGATGTTGATGCAGCGCCCCGACAGGAAGCCCGCCATCTCGTCAGAGAGGATCTGCATGTAGCGCGCCAACACCACCAGTTCCGCGCGCGTCTCATCGACGATGGCGCGGATCTGCGCTTCCTGCGCGGCCTTCTCGCCCTTGGCCATCGGCAGGTGATGGAAGGGAATGTCCCCCAGCATCAGCGTGTTGATCGCCTCGCGCGGGTGGTTGGAGACGACGCCGACGATCTCCATCGCAATCTCGCCGATGCGGTGGCGATAGAGCAGGTCCGCCAGGCAATGGTCGAACTTGCTGACCAGCAGCAGGACGCGGCGCGGCCGGTCGCGGCGCTGCATCGACCAGGCCATGCCGTATTCGTGCGCGATCGGACCGAAGCCTTCGCGGATGTCCTCGCGGTCCGTGGCGCCCGGATCGAAGGCGACGCGCATGAAGAAGCGGCCCTGCTCGAGATCGTCGAACTGCTGCGCCTCGGTGATGTTGGCGCCCATCTGCGCGAGATAGCCCGTCACCCGGGCGACGATGCCCGGACGGTCGGCACACGAAAAGGCGAGGATCAGCGGCTCGGCCATACCCTTGCCCCTTACGCCGCGACGGCGCCGCGATTGGTCAGCGCGGCCTCGCTCTCGGCCATGAGCGCGGCGATGATCTCGGCCACCGGCTCCTCCTTGCCGACCATGCCGACCGACTGGCCCGCCATGATCGAGCCGCTCTCGACGTCGCCGTCGATCACCGCGCGGCGCAGCGCGCCGGCCCAGAAGTGCTCGATCTTGAGCTGCGCCTCGCCCATGTCGACCTCGCCCGCGTCCAGCAGGCGCGCGACTTCGATCTGCTTGGCGGTGAATTCCTCGGTGCCCTTGTTCTTGAGCGCGCGCACGGGGATCACCGGCAGGCGCGGATCGACCTGCACCGATGCCACCGCATCGCGGGCCGAGGCGCGGAAGAACGCCTTCTTGAACGCTTCATGGGCGATCGATTCGCTCGCGCAGGCGAAGCGGGTGCCGAGCTGCACGCCGGCCGCGCCCATTTCGAGGTATCCGGCGATCGCCTCGCCCCGGCCGATGCCGCCCGCGACGAACACGAGGTTGTCGGCGGCGAGGCTCGGCAGGATTTCCTGCGCCAGCACCGAGGTGGAGACGGGGCCGATGTGGCCGCCCGCTTCCGAACCCTCGATCACCAGCGCGTCCGCGCCCGAGCGCAGCAGCTTCTTGCCCAGCGCCAGCGTGGGCGCGAAGCAGATGACCTTGGCGCCATTGGCCTTGATCGCCTCGACGCTGCCCTTGGGCGGAATGCCGCCCGCAAGCACCACATGCGTCACGCCGTGCTTCGCGCAGACGTCGATCAGGTCGAACAGCATTGGGTGCATGGTGATGAGGTTCACGCCGAAGGGCTTGGACGTCAGCGCCTTGGTGGCGGCGATCTCGGTGTCGAGCAGTTCCGGGGTCATCGCCCCGCAGGCGATCACGCCGAAGCCGCCCGCGTTGCTGATCGCGGAGACAAGGTTGCGCTCGGAAACCCAGGACATGGCGCCGCACAGGATGGCGGTCTCGGTGCCGAGGAATTCGCAGCCGCGCGCCATCAGCGCGGAAGTCTTGGTGAAGGCGGTCATGAAATTCCCATAGCCCGGATTTTTGTTCAGCCGTGCGCCATAGGGTGACGAGCCGCACCGCACAAGCGGCGAGCGACGGAACCAAATGGCGACAAGTTCGTTCAGGTGAGGCACAGTTACATGGAAATCAGGGGGTCATTTCCAACATGCAACACGACGACGAACCGCTGAATGCCGCAGCCACGACACCGTCGGGCCCGGAAGCGGTCGCCGCGCAGGGCGTAACGATCGACGAACATCTGTTCGAGGACATTCTGGATCTCGAAGGCGCGTTGCGGTTGAGTACGCAGGCCACCGCCGGTCTCGGCGCCCCGCGCGCCACGGAAATCGTGATGCTCGGCCGCAAGTTGCCCGAACCTTCAGCCGCGAAGATGCAGGTCCTTGCCGATGAAGTGCGCAAGGCCACGCAGGCCGGTGATCTGGCGCGGGTCCGCGAGTGCCATCTGCGCGTCATCGACACACTGGTTTCGCTGCGCACGACGTGCTGGGCCGTAAAATCCGAAGAATAGATCAAGTTTCATCGAGTTTCCCGATTACTCTTACATGTTCGTATAGCTTCTCCGCCTTGGCGGGCTTCGTTAGGTCTACAGCAGAGCCGCCAGAGGGCAGCACACGCCAATCCATGACCACAGGCCCATGACCAAAGGAGAGCCGACATGCACGGATCCAACTCAGACGAGCCCAAGTGCCCCTACGGCCACGGCGCCGCTACCCCGCTGACCACGCAGTTCGGCGCGCCGGTCGTCGACAACTCCAACTCCTACACCGCCGGGCCGCGCGGCCCGCTGCTGATGCAGGACGTCTGGCTGATCGAGAAGCTGGCCAACCTCAACCGCGAAGTGATCCCCGAGCGTCGCATGCACGCCAAGGGTTCGGGCGCATTCGGCACCTTCACCGTCACCGGTGACGTCTCGAAGTACACCCGCGCGAAGTTCCTCGCCGAAAAGGGCAAGCAGACCGAGCTGTTCGCCCGCTTCACCACCGTCGCCGGAGAGCGCGGCGCGGCCGATGCCGAGCGCGACATTCGCGGCTTCGCGGTGAAGTTCTACACCGAGGAAGGCAACTGGGACATGGTCGGCAACAACACGCCGGTCTTCTTCGTGCGTGATCCCCGCCACTTCGCCGATCTCAACAAGGCGGTGAAGCGCGATCCGCGTACCAACATGCGCAGCGCGCAGAACAACTGGGACTTCTGGACCCTGCTGCCCGAGGCCTTCCACCAGGTCACTTACGTGATGGGCGATCGCGGCATCCCCAAGTCGTACCGCCACATGGACGGCTTCTCCAGCCACACCTACTCGTTCTACAACGAGGCGGGCGAGCGGTTCTGGGTGAAGTGGCACTTCAAGACCCAACAGGGCCACGCGCATCTGACCGACGCCGAAGCCGCCGAAGTCGTCGCCGGCGACCGCGAGAGCAACCAGCGCGATCTCTACGAGGCGATCGAGCGCGGCGAGTTCCCGAAGTGGAAGGTCATGGTCCAGATCATGGACGAGGCCGAGGCCGAGACTTGCGGCTTCCACCCCTTCGATCTCACCAAGGTCTGGTCGCAGAAGGTCTATCCGCTGATCGAGGTCGGCATGATGGAACTGAACCGCAACCCGGAGAACTTCTTCGCGGACGTGGAGCAGAGCGCCTTCAGCCCGTCCAACCTCGTCCCCGGCATCGGCGTCTCGCCCGACAAGATGCTGCAGGCCCGCCTGTTCGCCTACTCGGACGCACAGCGGTATCGTCTGGGGGTCAACCACCACCAGATCCCGGTGAACGCAGCGCGCTGCCCGGTGTTCAACAACCACCGCGACGGCCAGGGCCGGGTCGACGGGAACTACGGCGGACTGCTGCACTACCACCCGAACTCGTTCGACCAGTGGCAGGGCCAGCCCGAATTCCGCGAGCCCCCCTTGCGCCTCTCGGGCGCTGCCGACTTCTGGAACTTCCGCGAGGATGACGACGACTACTACAGCCAGCCGCGCGCGCTGTTCCAGCTGATGGACGATGCGCAGAAGGAGCGCCTGTTCGGCAACACCGCCCGCGCCATGGGCGACGCGCCGGACTTCATCAAGCAGCGCCACATCGACAACGCCACCCGCTGCGATCCGGCTTACGGTGCGGGCGTGGCGGCGGCGCTGGGGATGAGCGTGAGCACCGAACTCTCGCCGGTGCCCGAACTGGCGGATTGACCTGACGGCCGAATGAAAAGGCCCCGTGTGCGGATGTCCGCGCACGGGGCCTTTTTCGTGATTGTTCCGTCACCCTTTAACAGTCATCCCCGCGAAGGCGGGGACCCATCTGATGACCGTGCAACACGAGAGAACCGGAGATGGGTTCCCGCCTTCGCGGGAATGACTGTCAAAGGGTCGGTGTCCTACTTCGCCACCGTGAACGTCGTCGCCATGTCAGCCTTCGAATCGCCGCCGACCCACACGTCGAACGCGCTGTCGTCCTGCACCCAGCCCTTGGTCGCCGCGCTCCAGTAGCGTAGGTCGTCGGCCGTCAGGGTGAACTGCATATGCTTCGTCTCGCCCGGCGCGAGGGCGACGCGGGCGAACTTCTTGAGCTGGCGCACCGGACGCGAGGACGTGCCCACGCGCTGGTGGATGTAGAGCTGCGCCACCTCGTCGCCCGCACGCTTGCCGGTGTTGGTGAGGTCGAACGACACCGTGACCGGCTCGCCCAGCTTCACCGAGGCGCGGTCCACCGCCAGCTTACCGTAGGAGAACGTCGTGTAGCTCAGGCCATGACCGAAGGGCCAGGTCGGCGAATTGTCCTCGTTCCAGTAGCGCTTGTCGGCGCTTCCGGGCTGGTGCGAGGGCAGGTAGGCGTAAGTGTAAGGCGCCTGTGCCGCGCTGCGAATCCAGCTGAAGGGCAGCTTGCCGCCGGGATTGACATCGCCGAGCAGCAGGTTGGCGACGGCATTGCCGCCCTCGGAGCCGGGATACCACGCCTCCAGCACCGCGCCGGGCTTCGCGTCGCCAAGGCTCAGCGGGCGGCCGTTGACCAGCACTACGACCACCGGCTTGCCCGTGGCGATCACCGCGTCGAGCAGTTCCTGCTGACGGCCCGGCAACTTCAGGTCCGATCGCGAGGCGAATTCGCCCGCCATGTTCTGCGCCTCGCCCAGCACCATGACCGCGACGTCCGACTGGTTCGCAAGCGCGATCGCCTTGGCCAGTTCCGCCTTCTCGTCGATCGCGGGATGCTCGCCGGGCTTGTTCATCGCGTCGAAAAAGGAGGGGTTCTTGCGGGTCGGCCATGCCGTTCCCGTCGCATATTCGACCTTCACGCCCACGCCCAGCTTGGCGCGCAGGCCCGCAAGGACGCTGACGCCCTCCGGCTTGTTGGAGGAGAACACCCAGGGACCGAGCATGTCGTGGCCCGCATCGCCGAGCGGCCCGATCACCGCCACCGACTTGAGCTTCGCGCGGTCCAGCGGCAGCAGCCCGCCCGCATTGGCCAGCAGCACCGCCGACCGCTCGGCCGCGATCCGCGCGACTTCGCGGTGCGCGGGATCGTCGAAGGTCCTGGGCACCGCCTTGGGATCGACATAAGGCTTGTCGAACAGGCCAAGGCGATACTTGGCCTCGAGCAGACGCAGCACCGGGCCGTCGAGCGCGCTTTCGGCCACTTCGCCGTTCTTCACCGCGTCGATCAGCGACAGCATCGGCGAGGGGTTGCTCGGCACCGTCATCGCAAGGTCCATGCCCGCCTCCAGCGCGCGCACGGCGGCCTGCTTCGGGCTGCCCGCCATGCCCTGCTTCTCCAGCGAATCGACGCCGTTGGCATCGCTGACGACGAAGCCCTTGAAGCCCCATTCCTTGCGCAGCACGTCGGTCAGCAGCCACTTGTTCGCCGCCGCCGGAACGCCGTTGAGGCCCATGTAGGCGCTCATGATATTGCCCGCGCCCGCATCGAGCGCGGCCTTGAACGGCGGCAGGTAAGTGTTGCGCAGCTGGTTTTCCGACAAGTCCACCTCGTCGTAGTCACGCCCGCCGAACGAGGCGCCGTAGCCGACGAAATGCTTGGGGCCGGACAGCACGTGGCCCGGCGTGCCGATGGCCCCGCCCTGGAAGCCGCGCACCTGTGCCGCCGCCATCGCCGCGCCGAGCACCGGGTCCTCGCCCGCGCCCTCGACCATGCGGCCCCAGCGCGGGTCCATGGTGATGTCGACCATCGGCGCGAAGGTCCAGTTGATGCCCACCGCGCGCGCTTCCGATGCCGCGACGGCCTGGCCGCGCTCGGCCGTCGCCGGGTCCCACGACGCGGCCATCGCGATCGGCACCGGCATGATCGTGTGCAACCCGTGGATCACGTCGTAGCCGATCAGCAGCGGAATGCCGAGGCGGGTCTTCTTCACCGCCAGTTCCTGCAGCGCGTTGATGCGGACCGGGTCGGTGACGAACAGCATCGAGCCGACCTGCCCCTTCGCGATCGCGGCGTCGATGTTCACCGCCGTCGCCTTCGGATTCGCCACGGTAGCCCCGCCGAAGTCGAAGTACTGGACGAGCTGGCCCGCCTTCTCCTCCAGCGTCATCCGCTGCAGCATCGCCTCCGCGCGCTCGCGTGCCTCGGCCTCGGTGACGATTTTCGCCTCTTTGGCAACGACCGGTGCAGCCGCAAGCGGAGCCAGCGACGACGTCAGGGCCAGAGCGAGTACCATTCGGGAAAGGCGCAAGGTCGATTACTCCATTGGAATGCTGATCAGCATACTTGTGCACGCGCACTATCGCGGTTTCGCGGCTTTGACAGCGCTGTATCCGCCGCGCGGATAGCCGAAACGAAAAAAGGCGGCGCTTACCGCGCCGCCTTTCTCCAATCCGTCGCGGGTACGCGAGAGCGCCGCGATCAGGCGGCCGCGTCGAGCCCGTAAGCGGTGTGCAGCACGCGCACGGCCAGTTCGGTCTCGTCGGTGTCGATCAGGACCGAGACCTTGATCTCGCTGGTCGAGATGGCGATGATGTTGATGCCGCGATCGGCGAGCGTCTTGAACATCGTCGCTGCGACGCCCGCGTGGCTGCGCATGCCGACGCCCACGACGCTGATCTTCGCCACGTTGCCCTCGGCGATCATGCGGTAGTAGCCGATCGCGTCCTTGCGCTCTTCCAGCAACGCCTGCGCGCGGGCGAGGTCGGCCTGCGGGACCGTGAAGGTCACGTCGGTCTCGCCTTTGTCCTTGGCGACGTTCTGGATGATCATGTCGACGTTGATGTTCGAATCCGCGAGCGGCGCGAAGATCGACGCCACCGCGCCCGGACGATCGGCGATGCGGGTCAGGGTGATCTTGGCTTCGTTCTTGTCGGCGGCGATGCCGGTGATCAGCTGGCGTTCCATGTCGCTTCCTTCAAGCTCTTCGTCACTGACGATCAGGGTTCCGGGGATGGTATCGGCGGCCGGCGCGTTCTCGTCGATGAACGAGGACAGCACCTGCACGCGCACGTTCTCCTTCATGGCGAGGGAGACCGAGCGGGTCTGCAGCACCTTGGAGCCGACCGAGGCCAGTTCCAGCATTTCCTCATAAGTCACCAGCGGCAGCTTGCGCGCCTTGGCGACGATGCGCGGGTCGGTGGTGTAGACGCCGTCGACGTCGGTGTAGATGTCGCAGCGGTCTGCCTTGACCGCCGCCGCCACGGCCACCGCCGAAGTATCCGAGCCGCCGCGCCCCAGCGTGGTCACACGGTTGTCGGGCGAGACGCCCTGGAAACCGGGGATCACCGCGATCTGGCCCGACGCCATCGAGGCGATCAGCGCCTCGGCGTCGATGTCCTCGATGCGGGCCTTGGCGTGGGCGTCGTCGGTCTTGATCGGCACCTGCCAGCCCAGCCACGAGCGCGCCTTGCAACCCATCGACTGCAGCGTCAGCGCGAGGAGGCCGGACGTGACCTGCTCGCCCGAGGCGACGACGACGTCGTATTCGGCGGGATCGTAGAGCGCATCGGCTTCACGGCAAAAGTTGACGAGGCGGTCGGTCTCGCCCGCCATCGCGGAGACGACCACGGCCACTTCGTGCCCGGCTTCCTGCTGGCGTTTGACGATACCCGCCACGCGCCGGATGCGCTCGGACCCGGCCATGGAAGTGCCGCCGAATTTCATCACGATACGTGCCAAGGCGCCGTTGCTCCCCTGCGTAAAAGACCCGCGCGGAGTGCGCGAGTGTGGATAAGAGTCGGCGGCGCTGTTAGGGGGGGATCATGGACAATGCAACTGCCTCTCTTCCCGCTTCGCGCGCAACAATCGATCCGAAGGAGGCTGCGCACTTCGGCGCCCTCGCCGCCGAGTGGTGGGATCCGAAGGGCACGTCGGCGATGCTGCACAAGCTGAACCCGGTGCGCCTCGGCTTCATCCGCGAGGCGATCGACGGGCATTTCGGCACCGATTCGCGTGGGCTCAGGCCGCTGGCTGGCAAGCGCGCGCTCGATGCCGGGTGCGGCGCCGGGCTGCTGTGCGAGCCGCTGGCGCGCATGGGCGCGGCGGTGACGGGCGTTGACGCAGCGCCGGAGAACGCCGCCGCCGCGCGCGCCCATGCCGAGGCGGGCGGGCTGGCCATCGATTACCGCGCGGGCGAACTGGGATCGCTGGGCCTGACCGGCTACGACCTCGTCTGCTCGCTGGAGGTGATCGAGCATGTCACCGACAAGGCCGCGTTCATCGGCCACCTCGCCGCCGCGCTGGCGGATGACGGGCTGATGATCCTCTCCTGCCCCAACCGCACCGCCCGCTCGCGCGTGTTGCTGGTGGAGGCGGCGGAGCGGCTCGGCCAGGTGCCCAGGGGCACGCACGAGTGGAGCCA
The DNA here is from genome assembly GCF_015594425.1 of Novosphingobium sp. HR1a. Classification (NCBI taxonomy): domain Bacteria; kingdom Pseudomonadati; phylum Pseudomonadota; class Alphaproteobacteria; order Sphingomonadales; family Sphingomonadaceae; genus Novosphingobium; species Novosphingobium sp. HR1a. The sequence continues at coordinate 254 of NZ_JABXWS010000013.1, read as the reverse complement.
GTTCGTGACGCCTGAGGAACTGCGCGAGCTTGCGGATGGCGCCGGGCTGGAACTGGGCATGCCGCGCGGGATCGCATGGTCGCCGCTCAAGGGGCTGCACCTGTCGGACGATCTCGCGTTGAACTTCATCGCGACGGCGCGGAAGAAGTAAGCATCCTCCCTGTTCCGAAGGAATGGGGAGGTGGCAGCCCGCAGGGCTGACGGAGGGGCTTCTCCCNCNCGCNCNCNCNCGCGCGCCACCGCCGCGCGTCGCG
>NZ_JABXWS010000012.1:0-16278 GCF_015594425.1 Novosphingobium sp. HR1a | reverse complement strand
TACGGTACGGAGGACGGCGGCGCGCGCGCGCGCGCGCGNGNGCTTCCTCCCCCTCCACCACTCGCTACGCGAGCGGTCCCCCTCCCCATCGCTTCGCGACAGGGAGGATTTGGGGACCTTACCCCAGCACCCCCTCGATCGCCGCCACGGCCTTCGCCTCGCGCTCGGCCCAGGTTCCGGCGATGCGCACGAAGGTCACCCCGGCACGCACCAGCATGTCCTCGGCCAGCGCGGCGAAGCGGGTGCGGGTGTCATCGGTCCCGAAAAAGCGGGTGCCGTCCTCCTGCCAGGGCACGTCGGGCTCGAACAGGAGGTAGAGGTCGGCCTTGGGATAGGCCAGCAGGGCTTCGGGTACTTCGCCGAACAGCATCTGCGCCCAGGCAGCGGTCATCAACTGGTCGGTGTCGAACAGCAGGACCGGCGCGCCGTCGTCGTCCGACAGCGCCCGGCGATTGTGCCGGGCCTGCCCCTCGGCGATGACGAGAAGGTCGGTCATCGTCAGGTCGATGCCGTTTTCCTCGCAGTACGTGCGGCCGTACTCCGGCACGAACGGCCAGCCGCGCGTGACGAGCAGGCGCTCGCACAGCACCGACTTGCCGGTGCTCTCGGCGCCGTGGAGGCAGACGGTCTTCATGCCTGCGTCCTGTAGGCGACGATCCATTCCCGCAAGGCCAGCACCGACATCAGGAGAAATACGACGTAAAGCCCCGCCGTCGCCCACAAGTCCTTGTGAACGTAGACTGCGATCGAGGCCGCATCGACGGCGATCCACAGCACCCAGTTCTCTATACGGCGGAACGCGAGCAGGATCTGCGCGGCGATGCTGGCCCCCGCAATCGCGGTGTCGGCGTAAGGCAGCGAGGCATCGGTAAAGCGGTGCATCACCCAGCCGAGGTTGAGCGCCAGCGCCGCCGTCGCCGTCAGCCAGACGACGCGGCTGAGGTTGCTCAGCAGGCGAACGGGCACGCGGTCGTCGCCCTCGCCGCCGGTCTTCGCCGCGCGCAGCCAGAGCACCCAACTCCACCCCTGCGCGACGAAGAAGAAGACCTGCAGCCCCGCCTCGCCGTAGAGCTTCGCCTCGAAGAACACGGCGACGTAGAGCGCCACCATGGCCATGCCGAACGGATAGTTCCACACGCTGCGCCGCACCAGCAGCGCAATGTTGGCAAGGCCCAGCGCGGCCGCGATCCATTCGACGGTGTTCATCGGAGCGGCTCCCGAATCAGGCCCCCGATCAGACGAACGCCGCCGCCCATTCCGGCTCCTTGAAGCCGACGAGGATGCCGCCGGGATATTCCACCACCGGCCGCTTGATGGTGCTGGGATTGGCGGCCATCAGCGCAGTCGCCTTCTCGGCGTCGAGGTCGGTCTTGTCGGCATCGGGCAGCTTGCGGAAGGTGGTCCCGGCGCGGTTCAGCACCTTGTCGAGCCCGGCGGCGTCGATCCACGCCGCGAGCTTTTCCGGGTCCGCGCCTTCCTTCTTGTAGTCGTGGAACGTGTACGCGATCCCCTTCGCGTCAAGCCAGACACGCGCCTTCTTCACCGTGTCGCAGTTGGGGATGCCGTAGAACTCGATCGCCATGCCGTACCTATCGCCCTGAAACGCAGGCACAAGTTACGGTAAGGAGCCTGCTTCACGCGCGGCGATACACCAAGCCGCGCGCGATGCATACCGGCAAGAACAGGGGCCGATCAGCCCGGCAGCCTCGCCTTCATGTCGAAGCGCTGCACCTTGGGCATGTCGCACGTATAGAGCGTGTAGCTCTCGTAATATTCCTTCATGCCGCGACGCTGGACCATGAGATGCTCGGCATTGCGCGCCCAGGCTGCGGCGTGCTCCGCGCTCTCCCATTCCGACATCGACAGCACTTCGCCGTCGTCCGCCGTATAGCTGCGGAACAACAGGAATCCCGGCTGCTCGGCGGCCATCGCCTCCATGGCGACGGCGTCGTGGATATAAGCGTCAACGTCGATGTCGGCGCGCTTGCGGTTGCGGAAAAGGACAAGGAACATTTGCGTTCCCTGCATCGCCGCAATCGGTTGTACAAGTGATCAAAAGCGCCATTGTGACCTGCGATTTGTCCCGCTTCGGGAAGATCGCAGCCGCTTCGACCACAATCAGCGTTCCACTGGACAAATCGCGCGATTCCCGACAAGGCGCGAGGCACCATGAGCATGAACAGCTTCGGCCGCCTTTTCCGCTTCACCACCTGGGGTGAAAGCCACGGACCCGCCATCGGCGCCGTCGTCGACGGGTGCCCGCCCGGCCTCGCGATCGACGAAGGCGTGATCCAGCCCTTCCTCGACGCACGCCGTCCCGGCCAGTCGAAGTTCACCACCCAGCGGCAGGAGCCGGACCAGGTCCGCATCCTCTCGGGCGTTTTCGAAGGCAGGACGACAGGCACCCCGATCAGCCTGATGATCGAGAACGTCGACCAGCGCTCCAAGGACTATTCCGAGGTCGCCGTCGCCTATCGCCCCGGCCATGCCGACTACGCCTATGACGCCAAGTACGGTTTCCGCGACTATCGCGGCGGCGGGCGCTCCTCCGCGCGCGAGACCGCGAGCCGCGTGGCGGCGGGCGCGGTGGCGCGGCTGGTGATCCCCGAGGTCAATATCCTCGCCTACGTCTCCGAGATAGGCGGCGACATGATCGATCCGGGCAAGTTCGACGAGGCCGAGATCGCCAACAACCCGTTCTTCTGCCCCGACGCGGCCGCTGCGGCGCGCTGGGAGAAGATCGTCGATGACGCGCGCAAGAGCGGTTCGTCGGTCGGCGCGGTGGTGGAATGCTATGCCAGCGGCGTGCCCGCAGGCTGGGGCGCCCCGCTCTACGCCAAGCTCGACGCCGACCTCGCGGCCGCGATGATGGGGATCAACGCGGTCAAGGGCGTCGAGATCGGCGACGGCTTCGCCGCCGCGCGCCTCTCCGGCGAGCAGAACGCCGACCCGATGCGCCCGAATGTCGAAGGGCCGGACGGCGCGCCGGAGTTCCTGGCGAACCACGCGGGCGGCATTGCGGGCGGCATCTCCACCGGCCAGCCGGTGACCTGCCGCGTGGCGTTCAAGCCGACCAGTTCGATCCTCACTCCGCAAGCGACCATCAACCGCTCCGGCGAGGCGACCGAGATGTTCACCAAGGGCCGCCACGACCCCTGCGTCGGCATTCGCGGCGTGCCGGTGGTCGAGGCGATGATGGCGCTGGTGCTGGCCGATCACAAGCTGCTCCACCGCGGCCAGTGCGGTTGAGTGGGCCGAATCCTCCCTGTTGCGAAGCAATGGGGAGGTGGCAGCCCGCAGGGCTGACGGAGGGGTCGTCTCCCCCTCCACCACCCGCTGCGCGGGCGGTCCCCCTCCCCGAGCAAGCTCAGGGAGGATTTGCTTGCGCATCCTGATCGACGCTGACGCCTGCCCGGTGAAGGAGGAGACCTACAAGGTCGCCGCCCGCCACAAGGTGCCCGTCGTCGTCGTCAGCAACAGCGCGATCCGCGTCCCGCAAAGTTCGCTGATCTCCCGCAAGGTGGTCAGCGACGCCTTCGACGCGGCGGATGACTGGATCGTGGACAATACTGACGCCGCCACGGTGGTGATCACCGCCGACATCCTCCTGGCCGATCGCTGCCTGAAGCTGGGTGCGAGCGTGGTTGCTCCCAACGGCAAGCCTTTCACCACCAGTTCGATCGGCAGCGCCATCGCCACCCGCGCGATCATGGCGGACTTGCGCGCGGGCGGAGACATCATCGGCGGGCCGCCGCCGTTCGCGAAGCAGGACCGCTCGCGGTTCCTCTCGGCGCTGGACGAAGTGCTGGTACGGTTGCTGAGGGCACCCCGAACCTGAGGTCGCGTCTAGCGGAGGGGGCTTCGACAAGCTCAGCCTGAGCGGAGTTGAAAGCAAGTCTTTGAAACCCGCTCAGGCTGAGCTTGTCGAAGCCCCATCGGCACAAACCACATCTCATCGACAGAGCTGCACAATCTATCTCCGATTGATCGCCTGAACCGATGAGCCCAATCGGATCATCGTGCTTACAATCGTCACACCCCCGGCCTATCTGAGCTTCACCAGTTTCAACCACCCAACTGAGGGAACTACATCCATGGGTATCGTCGGCAGCACCATCAAGCCGTTCAAGAACACCGCCTTCCAGGCCGGTAAGGACTTCTTCGACGTCACCGAAGGCGACATCGCGGGCAAGTGGGCCGTGTTCTTCTTCTACCCGGCGGACTTCACCTTCGTGTGCCCGACCGAGCTGGAAGACCTCGCCGGTGAATACGCCACGCTTCAGGGCCTCGGCGTCGAAGTGTTCGGCGTTTCGACCGACACGCACTTCAGCCACAAGGCATGGCACGACACGTCGGACGCCATCGGCAAGTGCACCTACGCCTTCCTCGGCGACCAGAACCACAACCTTGCCAACAACTTCGGCGTGCTGCGCGAAGGCGTCGGCCTTGCTGACCGTGCGACCTTCGTCGTCGATCCGGACGGCGTGATCCAGCTGGTCGAAATCACCCCCGAGGGCGTGGGCCGCAACGCCAAGGAACTGGTCCGCAAGATCAAGGCCGCCAAGTACTGGCGCGAGCACCCCGGCCAGGTCTGCCCGGCCAAGTGGGAAGAAGGCGAAGCCACGCTGGCTCCCTCGCTCGACCTCGTCGGCAAGATCTAAGACCCCTGCAAATCCTCCCCGTGGCCAAAGGCCATGGGGAGGTGGCAGCCCCGCAAGGGGCTGACGGAGGGGGCGGGCCGCAGGGCCGCAGACGTCGCATTGCAGACGTCCCATCGCAAATGGGGACCGCCCCGCCCCCCTCCACCATCCTTCGGATGGTCCCCCTCCCCGCTTCGCAGGGAGGATTCCCAACAAAGGAAACCTGACTCATGCTCGACGCCAACCTGAAGCAACAGCTCTCGCAATATCTCGGCATGCTGCGCGAGCCGATCGAGCTCGTCGCCTCCCTTGGCGATGATGCAAAGTCCACCGAGACCCGCGAGTTGCTGACCACCATCGCCTCGCTCTCGGACAAGGTCACCGCCACTTTCGACGGCGACGACGCGCGCCGCCCCAGCTTCATCATCCGCCGCGCCAGCGACGCGGGCGCTTGGGTGCGCTTCGCCGGACTGCCGCTCGGCCATGAATTCACCTCGCTCGTCCTCGCCCTGCTGTGGACCGGCGGCCACCCGCCCAAGGTCTCCGACGAAGTTCTGGAGCAGGCCAAGGCGCTCGAAGGCTCGCTGACGTTCGAGATGTATTTCTCGCTCTCGTGCCACAACTGCCCCGACGTGGTGCAGGCGCTGACGCTGATCGCGCTCAACAACCCGCACGCCGACGTGACGCTGATCGAAGGCGGCACGTTCCAGGCCGAGGTCGAGGAGCGCGGCGTGATGGCCGTGCCCGCCGTCTTCCTGAACGGCGCGATGTGGGGTTCGGGCAAGATGAGCATCGAGGAAATCCTCGGCAAGCTCGACACCGGCGCCGACGCCAAGGCCGCCGCCAAGCTGGCCGAGAAGAAGCCCTTCGAGGTGCTCGTCGTCGGCGGTGGTCCCGCTGGTGCCGCCGCGTCGGTCTACACCGCACGCAAGGGCTTCAGCACCGGCATCGCCGCCGAGCGTTTCGGCGGCCAGGTGCAGGACACCATGGGCATCGAGAACTTCATCTCGGTCCCCTACACCGAAGGCCCCAAGCTCGCCGCCGCGCTGGAATCGCACGTCGCTGAATACGACATCGACGTGATGAACCTGCAGCGCGCCGAAAAGCTGATCCCGGCCAGCGAAGTCGGCGGCTATCACGAAGTCGTGTTCGCCAACGGCGCTTCGCTGAAAGCCCGCTCGGTGGTGCTGACCACCGGCGCGCGCTGGAGGAACCTCGGCGTGCCCGGCGAGGCCGAGTACAAGAACAAGGGCGTGGCCTATTGCCCGCACTGCGACGGCCCGCTGTTCAAGGGCAAGCGCGTGGCCGTGATCGGCGGCGGCAACTCGGGCGTCGAGGCGGCGATCGACCTGGCCAACATCGTCGGCCACGTCACCCTGATCGAGTTCGACGCCAAGCTGCGCGCCGATCAGGTTCTGGTCGACAAGCTCAAGTCGATGAAGAACGTCGATATCTTCACCAGCGCCCAGACCACCGAGGTCGAAGGCGACGGTGAGAAGGTCAACGCGCTGGTCTACAAGGACCGCAATTCAGGTCAGGAGCACAAGGTCGAGCTGGAAGGCGTGTTCGTCCAGATCGGGCTGGTGCCCAACACCGAGTGGCTGAAGGACAGCGGCGTCGAACTGACGGCGCGCGGCGAGATCGTCATCGACGAGAAGGCCGCCACCAACCTGCCCGGCGTCTTCGCGGCGGGTGACGTGACCACGGTGCCGTACAAGCAGATCATCATCGCCATGGGCGAGGGTTCGAAGGCGGCGCTTTCCGCATTCGATTACCTGATCCGCAACGAGGCTCCCGAGGAGATCGCGCAGGCGGCTCAGCAGGCGGCCTGAGCTTAAACGTTCCAACGAGAGGCGGGCGGGGATCGCGAGATTCCCGCCCGTTTTTCGTGTGCGGATGGGGCTTCGACAAGCTCAGCCTGAGCGGAACTGAAAACAGGTCTTCAAAACCCGCTCAGGCTGAGCTTGTCGAAGCCCCATGAGCAGAGCGCCAACGCTTGCTTGCAACACCCCCCGTCATCCCAGCGAAGGCTGGGACCGCTGGCCTGTTACGGCCAACTCTCGTCAGAACGCCCTGCCGAGGGTTGGGCTTTGCGCGGCCAGCGGTCCCAGCCTTCGCTGGGATGACGGGGGGTTTAAACGACGGGCGTTTGAACGAAGCCTCACCCCACCCCGTCGATATGCCGCTTCAGCCCCGCCTCCCACATCGCGATACGCCCCGAGCGCACCGCCCCGTCCATATCCGGCGCGAACCGCTTCGACGCGCTGCCCATCGCCACCGCGTCCTCCAGCGAGGCATGGAGGCCAACCCCGACCCCCGCCAGCATCGCCGCGCCCAGAGCGGTCGTCTCGATATCCGCAGGCCGCTCCACGGGCAGCGCGAGCACGTCGGCCAGGTCCTGCGCCATCCAGTTGTTGGCGCTCATCCCGCCGTCGATGCGCAGCGAGGTCCAGGCCGCGCCGTCGGCGGCGAAGGCGGCCTGCAGGTCGTGGCACTGGTGCGCCATCGATTCCATCGCCGCGCGCACGATATGCGCCCGGCTGGTCCCTTGCGTGAGCCCGGTGACGACGCCCTTGGCATCCGGCTGCCAGTGCGGCGCGCCCAGCCCCGCCAGCGCCGGCAGGAACAGCACCCCGCCATTGTCCGCCACCGCGCGGGCAAGCGTCTCGCTCTCCGCCGCCGTTCGGATCACACCGAGTTCGTCGCGCAGCCACTTGATGAGGCTCCCCGCCACGAAGATCGAGCCTTCCAGCGCATAGGTCCGCCGCCCGTCCTGCTGGCACAGCACGGTGCCGAGCAGCCGGTGCGAGGACCGCGGCAAGGTCTCGCCCATGTTGGTGAGGATGAAGGCGCCGGTGCCGAAAGTGGCCTTGGTCTGACCCGCCTTGAGGCAGTGCTGGCCGATCGTCGCCGCCTGCTGGTCGCCCGCAAGCCCGCTGATCGGTATCGGCGCGCCGAGCAGTTCGGGATCGCAAGTGCCCACCGTCCCCGCCGTATCGACGATCCGGCCCAGCGCGCTGCGCGGCACCCCGAACAGGCCGAGCAGGTCGTCATCCCAGTCCGCGCCGTCCAGCGCCATCAACTGCGTACGGCTGGCATTGCTGGCGTCGGTGACATGCAGCCCGCCGGTCAGCTTCCAGACCAGCCAGCTCTCCACCGTGCCCAGCGCCAGCCGCTCGCCCAAGGCGCGCGCCTCGGGCACGTTGTCGAGCACCCAGCGCATCTTGGTGCCGGAGAAATAGGGATCGACGACCAGACCCGTCCGCTCCTGCAGCATCGCCTCATGCCCGCCATCGCGCAGCGTGGCGCACATCTCGGCGGTGCGGCGGTCCTGCCAGACGATGGCGCGGGTGATGGGCTCGCCGGTCTGGCGATCCCAGGCCACCACCGTCTCGCGCTGGTTGGTGATGCCGAGCGCGGCGATGCGGTCCGCGCCGCCGACCTTGCCGATGACCTCGCGCGCGCAGGCGAGGGTCTTGTCCCATATCTCGGCGGCATCGTGCTCGACGCGGCCGGGGGCGGGATAATGCTGTGTCAGTTCCTGCTGCGCGACGTGCAGGACCCTGCCGTCCGCGCCGTAGACGATCGCCCGCGTCGAGGTGGTCCCTTCGTCGAGGACCAGAATGTGTTCGCCGTTCACTTGCTCACTCACCCATGTATGTTTGCAGTCGCGCGGCTTGTGCCGCGTCGAGCCGGAGACCCAGCTTGGTGCGGCGCCACAGCACATCCTCGGCCGTCAGCGCCCATTCGTTGGCCTTGAGGTAATCGACCTCGGCGCCGGTCAGGCCATGGCCGAAGTCCTCGCCCGGGTCCACCGCCAGCCATTCCCGCGCCTTCGTGCCGTAAGCCCGCGCCACGCGGTCCAGCGTCGCCGCATCGAGGCGGGGGTATTCGCGCGCGAGGTCGGCCTTCAGCGCATCGATCGCGCCCATCGCGAAATCGCCGCCGGGGAGCGGCGCGGTGGCGGTCCAGTCCTTGCCGGAGAGCGCCGGGACCAGCGGCTGCAGCTTCTCCACCGCATCCTTGGCGAGATGACGATAGGTCGTGATCTTGCCGCCGAACACCGAGAGGAACGGCGCGCCGCCCTCCCCGTCCAGATCGAGGTCGAAGTCGTAGCCGCGCGTCGCCGCCTCGGGCTTGCCGGAACCGTCGTCCACCAGCGGGCGCACGCCGGAATAAGTCCACACCACGTCGGCCGGGGTGATCGACTTCGCGAAGTAGGCGTTGGCCGCCTCGCACAAGTAGGCGATCTCCTCCTCGCTCGCCTTCACCTCGCTCAGCGGGCCGGTGTGGTCGCGGTCGGTGGTGCCGATCAGGGTGAAGTCGTGCTGGTAGGGGATCGCGAAGAAGATGCGCCCGTCGGGGATCTGGAAGAAATAGGCGTAAGGATGCTCGAACAGGCGCGGCACGACGATGTGCGAGCCGCGCACCAGCCGCATCGCGCGTTTCGTGCGCTCGCCTGCGCGGCCGACGAGGTCGAGCACCGATGGCCCCGCCGCGTTCACCACCGCCTTCGCGCGGAACGTGCCGCCGGACGTGTGGATGGTCCAGACGCCGCCCTCGCGCTCCAGCTTCTCCACGCCAGTGCGGGTCAGGATCGTCGCGCCCCGGTCCGCCGCGTCGCGGGCGTTCAGGACCACCAGCCGCGCATCGTCCACCCAGCCGTCGGAATAGACGAAGGCCTTGCCGAAGCCGGGCTTCAACGGCACGCCCGCCGGGTGCCGGTGCAGGTCGATGCTCTCGGTCGCCGGCAGCGCCTTGCGGCCGCCGATGTGGTCGTAGAGGAACAGGCCGAGCCGCAGCAGCCAGCGCGGGCGCAGGCCCTTCACATGCGGCAGCACGAAGCGCATCGGGTGGATGATGTGCGGGGCGATCCGCCACAGCCGCTCCCGCTCGGTCAGCGCCTCGCTCACGAGGGCGAACTCGTAGTGCTCAAGGTAGCGCAGGCCGCCGTGGATCAGCTTGGTCGAGGCCGACGAGGTGCCGCCGGCCAGATCGCCCTGCTCCAGCACCAGCACCTTCGCCCCGCGCCCGGCGGCATCGCGCGCGATGCCGCAGCCGTTCACGCCGCCGCCGATGATCGCGATGTCGTAGATTTCAGTCATTCACACACTCACAAGATCATCATGCTGAAGGCCGTGGCGACCACCAGCGAGGCCAGCGTCGCCGCCACCACCGGCATCGCCGCGCGCCAGCCCATCTGCATCACCAGATCGAGGCGCGAGCGCATCGCAGTGGCGGTCACCGCCAGCAGCAGCAGCGTCTTCGACAACGTCAGGTTCAGGTGGACCACGAAAGCCGGGATCGTCACCAGCGAATTGAGCACCACCACCGCCAGAAACAGGGTAATGAACCAGGGCATCGCAAGTTTCCGGATCCAGTGGCGCTCCCCGGCATCCTCGTCCGTGTACATCAGCGAGACGACCGCGACGATCGGCGCCAGCAGCGCCACGCGGGAGAGCTTGACGATCGTGGCGTAGCTGCCCGCGATGTCCGAATAGGCATAGCCGCCGCCGATCGCCTGCGCGACGTCGTGAATCGAGGCGCCGATCAGGAACCCCGCCTGCCGGTCGTCGAGGTGCATCAGCCCTGCGAGCGGCGGATAGAACGACATGGCGATCGCGCTCGCCATCGAGATCACCACCAGCGTCAACGCGAACTGCGCCTGACTGATCCGCTTCGCCCCCAGCACGCCGAACAGCGCCAATGCGGCGGAGGCCCCGCAGATCGCCGTCGCGCCGCCCGCAAGGATGCCGATCGCGGTCGAGGCGCCGGTCGCCCGCGCCACCAGCAGCGCCGCGCCCATCGCGGCGGCCATCACCATCAGCAGCGCCAGGAATGGCACCGGGCCGAGCGCCACGATCTGCGCCAGCGTCACTTGCGTGCCGAGCACGACGATGCCCCAGCGCAGGCAGGCCTTGGAGGCGAAATCGAGCCCCGGATGCGTGCGCTTCTCGCTGGTCACGAAGTTCAAGGCGAGGCCGATCAGCAGGCCCATCAGGATGATCGGCGCGCCGTAGTGCTCGGAAAGCCAGGCGGCGGCGATGCTGGCGATGCCGCAGATGGCGAGGCCCGGCCAGAGCGTCTTCCATATCTCGATGCGGCTCGGCTTCGCGGCGGGGCCGTCCAGCTGGGCGAGGAACATCTCGCCGTAAAGGTCGCCTGCGTGTTCTGCGCTCACTGGTCCCCGTCCTTTCGCCGCATCTCTCATTTGACGAAGATGCTTGCCGTATGTCCTACGTTGTCATATCCGTCTTTATGACCACCCACGCAGCGGAGCAAGAGCTTTGCGCGAGGGGGCTGGAAGAATTGCCGCCGACGAAACGGCGGGATAGGGGAGAGCGAGAATGACCATCCATCAACAGACGGCCCTGCCCGAGCACGCCCCTCCCCCGGCGCCCGACTCCGGCCGCGCCGCTATCCGCGCGCAGAACATACTGATTGCGCTGATCTTTTTCGCGACGGCGCTGAACTACGTCGACCGGCAGGTGCTGGCGCTGCTCAAGCCGATGCTGGAGGCGGAGTTCCACTGGGACGACCAGCAGTTCGCGCATCTCGGCTCGATCTTCCAGCTGGCGGCGGCGGCTTCGCTGCTCGGCGTGGGCTGGTTCGTCGATCGTTTCGGCGTGCGCTTCGCCTACGGTTTCGCCGTGGCCTTGTGGAGCCTTGCGGGGATGGCCCATGCGCTGGCCGCCAGCGTGCAGCAATTCGTGATCGCCCGTGCCGTGCTGGCGACCGCCGAATCGGTCAACACCCCCGCCGCGATGAAGACCGCCGCGATCTACCTGCCCGCCGCGCGCCGCTCGGTCGGCATCGGCATCATCAACACCGCGCCCAACATCGGCGCGATCCTCACCCCGCTCATCATCCCGCCTTTCGCGATGGCGTTCGGATGGAAGGCCGCGTTCCTCGTCACCGGCGGGCTGGGCCTTGTGTGGCTGGCCTTGTGGAAGCTCAACACCGCGAAGCTGACGCCCATCGCGGGACAGGCCGCGACGACACGCGGCAAGGTCGAATGGGGCGCGATCCTGTCCGACCGCCGCAGTTGGACGGTCATCGGAGCCAAGGCCTTCACCGATCTCGTCTGGTGGTTCGTGCTGTTCTGGACGCCCGATTTCTTCGCGCGCCAGTTCAATCTCAGCCAGGGCGAGCTGGGCTGGCCGATCGCGGTGATCTTCATCCTCGCGGCGCTCGGCGCGGTATCCTCGGGCGCGCTTTACCCGGCACTGCTGCTGCGCGGGGTCTCGATGAACCTCGCGCGCAAGGGCTCGATGCTGGCTTATGCCCTCGTCGTGCTGGTGATGCCGCTGGCGCTGCTGGCGAGCAATCCGTGGGTGGCGGCCGTGTGCATCGGCCTCGGCCTGTTCGCGCATCAGGGCTTCTCGACCAATATCTTCGGCATGGCGACCGAGATCATCCCGGCACGCCGCATGGCCACCGTCATCGCGCTGGGCGCGGTGGCGGGGAACCTGACCGGGACCGGGATCATCGAGTTCGCGGGCTGGTCGCTGAAGTCGGGCCTCGGCTACGGCCCGCTGTTCGTGGTGTGCGGCGCGGCCTATCTGGTGGCGACGGCGTTCATCCACCTGATGCAGCCGAAGCTGGCGGCGGCCGAGGGTTGACGTCATCCCGGCGAAGGCCGGATCGCTGGCAGTGCTTGAGGCGATCGCTTTCGTTGGGGCGCCCTGACGCGAGGTGGGCTGTTCACGGCCAGCGGTCCCGGATCAAGTCCGGGATGACGAGGTTGCGTTTGTGCGATCTTGACAAATATAACCACATGGGTTATATGCCCCAGCATCCGGAGCGGCGAATGATCACGTCGCTCCGGTGTATCGGGTCGGCGTCGTGGGCCGGGATGCGGTTTCAAGCCGTGATCACGCAAACCACGCGTCCATCGAAGACCCGGACTGTCTCTGCGCTACCGGAAACGCCGTCCATACGTTCCTGCGACACACGGCAGGACTTGGGACGGCCATCCCGGATAGCCTTCGGCCGATAACGCTGCGAACCCTAACGACGGCCACATGGGACTTTCCGATGGAATACAGGTCGAGCCGGGCTGCACCGTGAGTTACCCGGCCGCTCGCCAGAGCTTCACGGAAAACAAAACCCCGCGTCCCAGCTTGGACGCTCCCGATGCCGACCCGATGTTATCTTCGGTTGCGTTGATTTCCCCGGCGTAATGGCCCGCACTCGCCAGCGGACGTTTCCGCGTGCGCTGACTTCACACCCCCGTCATCCCAGCGAAGGCTGGGACCGCTGGCCGCGCAAAGCCGAGCCCTCGGCAGAGCGTCCTGACGATAGTTGGCCGTAACAGGCCAGCGGTCCCAGCCTTCGCTGGGATGACGGGGTTGGAGGGACGACGCGCGCGCACCCTCCCCGGCACGGGGAGGGGGGAGGAATAAAAAACCCCCGGCGGGGAGGAGATCCGCCGGGGGTTCTTTGTGCGAGCATTCAGCGAAGGACGTTTGCGCCCGTCCTCAGTTGAACTTCGCCCGCAAGTTCAGGCCCGCATAGCGATCCGCGTCACGCGGGATCATCAGGCGCTGGCCGTTCGTGGTGTTGAGCAGCACGTAGCTGTCGTCGAGGATGTTGCGGACCATGAAGGTCAGGCGATACTTGTCCTCGGCGTCCGACACGCCGATGCTGGCGTTCCAGATACCGTAGGGGTCGATCTCGCCGCTCTCGCCGAGGTCCGAGAACTGCTTCGAAACATGGTGCCAGTCGCTCGACAGGTACAGCTTCACCGGGCCGACGGGGACGTCGTAGTCCGCGCCGATGGTGTAGCTGAACTTGGGCGCGAGCGGCAGGCGGGTGCCGTCACGCGCGTCGGGCGCGTTGGTCAGCGGGTTCGGGTTGAACTTGCGCACCTTGGCATCGGCATAGGCCGCATTGGCACGGAAGGTCAGGCCCTCGGTCGGGGCGACGGTGAGGTCGGCCTCGAAGCCCTTCGAGCGCACCGAACCGGCGTTGGTCAGGCTGGTGGTCGTCGCGCCGTTGATGAGCACGAAGTTGTTCGCCTGGAAGCCCTTGTAGTCGACCAGGAACGCGGCCGCATTCAGCTGCACGATGCGGTCGAACCACTGGCTCTTGAAGCCGACTTCGAAGCTGTTCGACTTCTCGGGATCGATCGGTTCGGCGTTGTTGGGCGCGGTGTGGTTGAAGAAGACGTTGAACGCCGGGCCCTTGTAGCCGCGCGTGTAGCTGCCGTAGACCATCACGTCGTCCATGACGTCGTACTGCAGCACCGCCTTGCCGGAGAAGTTGTTGGCGCTGGTGCTCCCACGCGAAGTATCGGTGCCGTTGCCGCCGCTGGCGATAGTGCCGCCCGCGCCATAAGGCAGCAGGCCCGAGGCCGCCATCGGCAGGCCGGTGGCCGCATCGATCGCGGCGCCGCGCACGTGGGTGAAGCTCACGCTGTCATGCGTGTAGCGGCCGCCCAGCGTCAGGCGCAGTTCCGGCAGGAAGGCGTAAGTCGCCTGACCGAACAGCGCCCAGTTGCGGAACGAGACGTCGCTGCGCGAGGTCGCCGAGACATAGTGCGTGTTGACGGTGTCGGCCAGGTTGCACGGCCGCGCGCCCGTCGCCGCATCGATCGGCGAGGTCGAGGTGGTGCAGGTCACGTCGCTGCGGGTGAAGTCCTGCGTGTTCTTGGAATACCACAGGAAACCGCCGACCTGATACGTCAGCGCCTGGTTCTGCGGCGAGGCAAGGCGGACTTCGGCGGAGACCTGGTCGGTCTCGACGGTGCCGCGGTCGTGCAGCTGCGGAGTGGCGGCCTGCGCCGGGATGGTGCCCTGCTGCGGGGTGGCGGCGATCGCGCGCGGCAGGAAGTCGCCGTCGCGGATTTCGGTGTTCTTCCAGTTGCGATAGCCGGTGACGATCGAGAGCGTGTGATCGGCGAAGGTATCGATGTCCGCGCTCATCGTCAGGCTGTACTGGCGGTCGAGCGAGCGGGTGATGAGGTTCTGGTTGACCTCGCGGGTGTCCTCACCCTGCGGTGTGATGCCCAGTTCGTTGTCGATCACGGTGCCGCGCGACACGCCGGTCACTTCGGCGCAGCAATCGTCGTTGGCCTTGAAGTAATCCGCGATCAGGCGGAAACGGCCGCCCTCGCCGTCATAGTCGATCAGGCCGCGCGCGCCGTAGTGCTCGTAGCCGTTGACGGTCTTGTCGTAGTAGGTGTTCTTGATGTTGCCGTCGAAGTTTCCGTAGAAGCCGGTGAGGCGGCCGGTCAGGTTCTCCGAGATCGGGCCGGAAATGGTCATCTTGGCGCGGTATTCGTCGTCGGTGGTGCCCGAGACGTTGGCCTCGGCCTCGAAGTCCCTGGTGCCGCCCTTCGACACGATGTTGACCAGACCCGCCGAGGCGTTCTTGCCGAACAGCGTGCCCTGCGGCCCGCGCAGCACTTCGAGGCGGTCGAAGTCGACAAGGTCGAGGAACGACTGGCCCGAACGGCTCAGCACAATGCCGTCGACAACGGTGGACACGCTGGGTTCGGCCGCGACCGAGAAACTGATGGTGCCGACGCCGCGCATCACGATCGCGCTGTTGGCGTTGGTCGTGCCCTTGCGGAAGGTGACCGAGGGGACGATCGAGGTGATGTCTTCCAGGCTCTTGGCGCCGGCGCGGGCCATGGCCTCTCCGGTGACCGCGCTGATGGCGATCGGCACGTCCTGGACGTTCTGGCGAACCTTCTGCGCGGTAACGATAATCTCGTCGACCTGCGCGTTGGCCGGAGTCGCGGCGACAAGCGCGACGGCCGACGCCGAAAGCGCCAGCGCAGTGCGCGCAAGCGTGATGGTGGCGTGCGAAATCATATGTTTTCCCCTCCTGCTTATGCGGAGCCTGAGTGTTTGAGCCTCAGGTCGTCCTGTCGGTTGCACCCCTCTTGATTGGGTCGAACATTTCTGTCAAGCGTTGTCATATCGGGACAGCACGACGGCGACGAGCGTGCTGCAGAATAACAACAACATGGCTCATGGGACTGGAAACGTGTCGCTGACTTTCGACGTTCGGGAAGATGGATTCGCCTGCCTGCTGGCTGGCCGCGCGGTTCTGCGTGGATCAGCGGACAGCCCCGCTTTCGCGGTGGCGCACGGCGCTCCTGAAGTGGAAATGGTGCGCGGCAACTTCGCCATCAGCGATGCGCCGACCGGCCGTGTGGAGCTGGGCTTCGCCGCGCTGGACGGCGCCGACATCGTCCTTTCGGCCAGTGCCGGGGCCGCGCCGATGCTGCGCGTTTCGGTGAAGGGCGATTCGCTAGACATCGCGGTGCTCGATCCCGCGTACGACCGCGTCTGGGTCGATCTGGCCGCGCTGCCGGGCGAGCATGTCTGGGGCGGCGGGGAGCAGATGAGCTACCTCGACCTCTCGGGCCGCCGCTTCCCGATCTGGACCAGCGAGCCGGGTGTGGGGCGCGACAAGTCCACCGAACTGACCCGCCTGATGGACCAGAACGGCATGGCCGGCGGCGATTACTGGTGGACCAATTATCCGCAGCCGACGTTCCTGACCTCCAGCCTGTGGGCCTGTCATCTGGGCAGCAGCGCCTATTCGGTGCTCGATTTCACCGATGCCGGCCGCCACCGGATCGAGGTCTGGGAAGGCGCGTTCACCCTCGAATTCTTCGCTGCCG
>NZ_JABXWS010000011.1:0-4590 GCF_015594425.1 Novosphingobium sp. HR1a | reverse complement strand
ACGACCTGCCTGCGCTGGTCGGCGCGCTTTCCAGCCGCTTCGGCCGCCAGCCCGCCCTGCCCGACTGGGCGATCGGCGGCGCCATCGTCGGCCTCAAGGAAGGCGACGTCAGCTTCGCGCGCCTTGAGAAGATCATGGACGCGGGCGCCGAAATCTCCGGCCTGTGGTGCGAGGACTGGATCGGCATCCGCCAGACCAGCTTCGGCCGCCGCCTGTTCTGGGACTGGTCGTGGAACGAGGCGCGCTATCCCGAACTCCCCGCCCGTATCGCCGCGCTGGCGGAGAAAGGCGTGCGCTTCCTCGGCTACGTGAACCCCTACCTCGCCAATGACGGCAAGCAGTACGCCGAGGCCGAGGCGCTGGGCTATCTCGCGCTGCGGCAGGATTCGGACGCGGTCTATCTCGTCGATTTCGGCGAGTTCGACTGCGGCGTGGTGGACTTCACCAACCCCGCCGCGCTCGACTGGTTCGCAGACCGCGTAATCGGCCGCGAGATGCTGGACTTCGGCCTTTCGGGCTGGATGGCGGACTTCGGCGAGTACCTGCCGGTCGATCTGCGCCTCCACGACGGCAGCGACCCGATGCTGATGCACAACCGCTGGCCCGTCCTCTGGGCCGAAGCGAACGCGCGCGCCGTGGCTTCTCGCGGCAAGACCGGCGAGGCGGTGTTCTTCATGCGCGCCGGGTTCTCGGGTGTTCAGGCCCATTGCCCCTTGCTGTGGGCGGGCGACCAGTCGGTGGACTTCACAAGGCACGACGGCATCAACACCGTGCTCACCGCCGCGCTGTCGGCTGGCCTCGTGGGCAATGCCTATTCGCACAGCGACGTGGGCGGCTACACCAGCCTCCACGGCAATGTCCGCACCGCCGACCTGATGATGCGCTGGTGCGAACTGGGCGCGTTCTCGCCGGTGATGCGCAGCCACGAAGGCAACCGCCCGGACGACAACCTGCAGATCGATTCCAGCCCGGAACTGCTCGGCCAGTTCGCCGCGATGTCGCGCGTCCACAAGGCGCTGGCGCCTTATGTCCGCCACCTCAGCGACGAGGCCGTGGCGACCGGTCTGCCCGTGCAGCGCCCGCTGTTCCTGCACTACTTCGAGGAGGTGCTGTTCAGCGTGCAGGACCAGTACCTCTACGGTGCCGACATGCTGGTGGCGCCGATCGTCGAAGCCGAGGCGACGCAGCGCAAGGTCATCCTGCCCGGCGACACACCGTGGCGTCACCTCTGGACCGGCAAGGACTTCGCCCCCGGCACGCACACGGTTGCCGCGCCCTATGGCCAGCCGCCTGTTTTCTACTTGCCCGGCAGCAAGTTCGCGCCTCTCTTCGCATCGTTGAAGGCATGACGACACCTCCCCCCTCCCTCGTCATTGCGAGCCCCGCAGGGGCGCGGCAATCCAGCGCGTGCGCAAGCCGCCCTGGGTTGCTTCGCTTCGCTCGCAATGACGGACGGTGGGGCGGGATGCCTGCGTCGTGCACGGGGGAGAGCACATGAGCGAACGGTCCAACATCAAGGACGTCTCGGCGCTGGCGGGCGTATCGATCAAGACGGTCAGCCGCGTGCTGAACGGGCACCGCTACGTCAGCACCGACACCAAGGAGCGCGTCGAAAAGGCGATGCAGGAACTCGGCTTCCGGCCGAGCGTCGCCGCGCGCATTCTGGCGGGCACCAAGTCGGGCCAGATCGCGCTGATCTACGACAACCACAGCCCCTACTACATGAACCAGATCCAGATGGGCTGCTGGGAAGCCTGCCAGCAGAACGGCTCGCGCCTCCTCGCGCAGCCGGTGGACGTGGCCGACCCGCTGGTCGGCGAACAGGTGCGCGGTCTCGTCACCGAGACGCATGTGGACGGCATCGTCCTCTCCTCTCCCGTCACCGACTGCGTGCCGGTGCTGAAGGCGCTGGAGGGCATGGACATCCCCTTCGTGCGCATCTCGCCGGGCACCAACCATGCGATGACCTCCTCGGTCTTCATGGACGACGCCCAGGCGGCGGACGACATGACCAGCTACCTCATCGCGCGCGGCCATCGCCACATCGGCTTCGTGAAGGGGCACTCCAACCACATGGCCTCAGAGGAGCGCCTGTTCGGCTACCGCCGCGCGCTAGACCGCGCGGGGCTGCCGTTCGAGCCCGCGCTGATCGCTCCGGGCGAGTTCGATTTCGACAGCGGCGTCACGGCGGCTCACCACTTCCTCAAGGGCAAGCGCCGTCCCACCGCGATCTTCGCCAGCAACGACGACATGGCGGCGGGCGTGCTCTCCGTCGCGCACGACATGGGGCTGGGCGTGCCCGACGACCTCTCGGTGGTCGGCTTCGACGACACCATGGTCGCGCGGATGGTCTGGCCGCAGTTGACCACGATCCGCCAGCCCACCCGCGAACTGGCGCATGCAGCCACGCAGCTTCTTCTCGAAGGGGCGCAGGCCACGCACCGGCGCCTTCCCCACGACCTGATCGAGCGCGCCTCGGTCTCCCGCATCAATCCCGATCTTCTCTCCTGACAGGAACACCCATGACCTACCTCCCCTCCCCGGCCGCCCGCCGCCAGCTCGGCAAGAGCGGCATCGAAGTCTCCGCCCTCGCCTGGGGCAACTGGCGCATGGAAGGCGAAGCCGCCGATGCCGTGCGCCTGCTGCATGCCGCGCTGGATGCCGGGATCGACTTCATCGACACCGCCGACATCTACGGCTTCGACGGCAAGGGCGGCTTCGGCGATGCGGAAGCGCTGCTGGGCAAGGCGCTCGCCAGCGAACCGGGCCTGCGCGAGAAGCTGGTGATCGCCACCAAGGGCGGCATCATGCCCCCCCTGCCTTACGATTCGAGCGCCGAATACCTCACCAGCGCCATCGACGCCTCGCTCACCCGCCTCGGCACCGACAGCGTCGAGCTGTGGCAGATCCATCGTCCCGACATCCTCACGCACCCTTCGGAAATCGCAAAGGCCGTCGAAGCGGCACATAAGGCGGGCAAGATCCGCAGCTTCGGCGTTTCCAACTTCACCACCAGCCAGATCGCCACGCTGCAGCAGTTCGTGAGCCTGCCGATCGTCTCCACCCAGCCGGAAATCTCGGCCCTGCGCCTCGACACGATCGAGAACGGCGAGCTGGACCAGGCCATCGCCATGGACATGGCCGTGCTGGCATGGTCGCCGCTGGGCGGTGGTCGTCTCGCCGCGCCGGAAGACGCCCGCAGCAAGGAAGTCGCCGCGCTGCTCGATCAGGCGGCGGAAGAGTTCGGCGTGTCGCGCACCGCGGCCGCCTACAGCTGGATCATGGCGCACCCGGCGCGCATCATCCCCATCGTCGGATCACAAAAGGCCGACCGGATCGCGGAAGCCACTGACGCACTCAAGGTCCGCTGGACCCGCGCCAGCTGGTACGCGGTACTGGTCGCATCGAAAGGAGAGCCCCTGCCGTGAGCACCACCACTGACAAGACCTGTGAGGTAAGCTGGTTTTCGGCGCTGTGCGACGATGACTACGAGTTCCTTGGCCAGCCCGATCCGGCGCTGGCCTCCAGCTGGGAGCATTGCCGCAACATCGTGCTGCAGGCCGAAAAGGGCGGGTTCGACAACATCCTGCTCCCCTCCGGCTATGCGCTGGGCATCGACACCACCATGTTCGCGGGCGCCATCGCCCCGCTGGTGGAGAAGATCCGCCTGCTCTGGGCCGTGCGCATGGGCGAGGACTGGCCGCCGCAGCTGGCGCGCCGCATCGCCACGCTCGACCGCATCCTGGGCGGCCGTCTGACGGTGAACATCATCTCGTCCGACCTGCCGGGCGAGAAGCTGGACAGCCGCGCCCGCTACCAGCGCACGCTCGAGGTGATGCAGATCCTCAAGATCATGCTGAACGGCGAGCACCTGAAGTACGAGGGCGAGTTCTACAACCTCGACCTGCCCCCGGCGCGCATCACCACGGTATCGGGTAAGTGCCCGCCGCTCTACTTCGGCGGCCTGTCCGAAGACGCGCGCGAAGCTGCGGCCAAGGGCTGCGACGTCTACCTGATGTGGCCCGACACGATGGACAAGGTGCGCGAGACGATCGCGGACATGACCGCACGCGCGGCGAAGTACGGCCGCACGCTCAAGTTCGGTTACCGCGCCCACGTCATCGTGCGCGAGACCGAGGACGAGGCGCGCGTCTATGCCGATCGCCTGCTGTCCAAGCTGGACGATGCGGCGGGCGAGGCGATCCGCCAGAAGTCGCTCGACACCGCCAGCGTCGGCGTGACCCGTCAGGCGGAACTGCGCGGTGCTGCGGGCGGCGACGGCTTCGTGGAAGAGAACCTGTGGACCGGTATCGGCCGCGCACGTTCGGGCTGCGGCGCGGCGATCGTCGGCGATCCGGATCAGGTGCTGGCGAAGATCCGGGCCTATCAGGCCGAGGGCATCGATGCCTTCATCCTGTCGGGCTATCCGCATGCGGCGGAGGCGGACCTGTTCTCGCGGCACGTGCTGCCGCAGATCAACCACGCGCCGCTGGTGCTGTAAGATGCGTATCCTCCCTGTTGCGAAGCAATGGGGAGGTGGCAGCCCGAAGGGCTGACGGAGGGGGCAGTCCACCCCCTCCACCACCTGCT
>NZ_JABXWS010000010.1:0-28845 GCF_015594425.1 Novosphingobium sp. HR1a | reverse complement strand
CAGTCCACCCCCTCCACCACCTGCTACGCAGGCGGTCCCCCTCCCCATCGCTGTGCGACGGGGAGGATTTGGCTCAACTCAATGCCCGTCGGCGGCGCAGACCGCGATGCTGGTCAGGTTCAGGATACCGCGCGCGGTGACCCCCGGCGTCAGCACGTGGATCGGCTGCGATAGGCCCAGCAGCATCGGGCCGACGGTCGGCGAACTGGACGAGGCCGACAGCGCCGTCAGCGTGATGTTCGCGGCATCGAGGTTCGGCATCACCAGCAGGTTCGCTGCGCCCTCGAAGCCCGAATCCGGCACCAGCTTCTCGCGCAGCGCCTGGCTGAGCGCGGCGTCGGCGTGCATTTCGCCGTCCACGCGCAGTTCCGGCGCGACCTTGCGCACCAGCTGCGCCGCCGAGCGCATCTTGCGCGCGCTGGGGCTGTTCGACGAACCGAAGTTCGAGTGCGACAGCAGCGCCACCTTCGGATCGAGGCCGAAACGGCGCACCGCGTCCGCCGCCAGAACGGTCATCTCGGCGATCTGCTCGGGGCTGGGATCGGGCACCATGTGGGTGTCGGTCAGGAACAGCACGCCCGCATCGAGGATCAGGCCCGAAAGCGCATAGACGCGCTTCACGTCGGGCGCACGGTCGATGATGCGCAACACGTGCTCGATCTGGCCCCAGTACTCCGAGTTGCCGCCGACCAGCGCCGCATCGACCCTGCCGGTGCGCAGCAGCATCGCGGCGGTCACGGTCGGGCGGCGGTAGGTGTGGCGCAGCACTTCGGCGGTCGGCACGCCCTTGCGGCTGGCGATCGCGCCATAGGCCGCGACGAGTTCGCCCATCAGTTCGTGGTCGGTCTCGGGATCGACGAGATCGACGTGCTCGCCAAGGCGGAACGACAGGCCGAGTTCGGGCAGCTTCTGCTCCAGAATCCGGCGGCGGCCCACCAGCGTCGGGCGCACCATGCCTTCGTCGAGCGCATCCTGCACCGCGCGCAGCACGCGTTCGTCCTCGCCCTCGCCGTAAGCGACGCGCTTCATCGCCCCGCGCGCGGCCTGGTAGACCGGCAGCATGAGCTGGCCCGAGCGGGTGTTCATGTTCGCCAGCGACCGCTTGTACTCGGCGATGTCGAGCGTCTTGGTCGCGACGCCCGAATCCATCGCCGCCTTGGCGACGGCGCCGGCGATCTCGACGATCAGGCGCGGGTCGAACGGGGTGGGGATGATGTACTCGGGGCCGAACACCAGCTTGCGGCCGCCGTATGCCTGCGCGACGCTGTCATGCGCGGGCATGCGCGCCAGACCGGCGATGGCCTCGGCGGCGGCGGCCTTCATCGCCTCGTTGATCTGCGTCGCGCCTGCGTCCAGCGCGCCGCGGAAGATGTAGGGGAAGCACAGGACGTTGTTGACCTGGTTCGGATAGTCCGAACGGCCCGTGGCGATGATCGCATCGGGGCGCACTTCGCGGGCGGCCTCGGGGCGGATTTCCGGCTCGGGGTTGGCGAGCGCGAAGATCAGCGGCTTGTCGCCCAGCAGCGGCAGCCACTCCGGCTTGAGCACGCCCGGCGCCGATAGGCCGAGGAACACGGTGGCGCCCGGCAGCACGTCAGGCAGCGAACGCGCGTTGGTGTCGCGGGCACAGCGCGCCATGTTGGGCAGCATGCCCTCGCGTCCGGAATGGATCACGCCGTCCTTGTCGGTCAGCGTCACGTTCTCGATCGGCAGGCCCATCGAGACGAGCAGGTCGACGCAGGCCAGCGCCGCCGCGCCCGCGCCCGAGGTGACCAGCTTGGCATCGGCCAGCGTGCGGCCCTGCAGCACCAGCGCATTGCGCACGGCGGCGGCGACGACGATCGCGGTGCCGTGCTGGTCGTCATGGAACACCGGGATGTTCATGCGCTTCTTCAGCTCGGCTTCGATGTAGAAGCACTCGGGCGCCTTGATGTCTTCGAGGTTGATGCCGCCGAAGGTCGGCTCCAGCAGCGCGACCGCCTCGATGAACTTGTCGGCGTCGGTGGTGTCGACCTCGATGTCGAACACGTCGATGTCGGCGAACTTCTTGAACAGGACGGCCTTGCCTTCCATCACCGGCTTCGAGGCCAGCGCGCCGATCGCGCCAAGGCCGAGCACGGCGGTGCCGTTCGAGATCACCGCGACGAGGTTGCCGCGCGCGGTATAGTCCAGCGCCTTGGCGGGATCTTCGGCGATTTCCATGCAGGGCACGGCGACGCCGGGCGAATAGGCGAGCGCGAGGTCGCGCTGGTTCACCATACGCTTGGTCGGTTCGATGGTCAGCTTGCCGGGCCGAGGCAGGCGGTGGTAATCAAGTGCGGCGCGGCGCAGCGTCTCGTCCATGTGTTCGTCCCGTGGTCAGTGGCCAAAGTCAGCGTGCGATCCCATCGTCGAGGCGATAGGATTCGCTGCTCCCACAACACGGTTCGGGCGCGCCTGTCGAGTGCCTAAGGCGCAAAATCGGGACGATCGACACACTTCGTCATGCCCAGCGGGCACGGACGGCCCTCGCACACCGGCTCGGTGGGGTGGTGCGCAAGGACCGTCCGCGATCCCGGCTCTCACCGGGACCAAGGGGTTAACGGGCGGGCTGTTCGCCGCCGACCGGGGTGGTTTCCTCCAGGCCGCCGCCCAGCGAGCGATATAGCTCCACCAGATTGCTGGCCTGCGTCAGCCGCGTGGTGACGAGCGCCTGTTCGGCCCCGTAGGCGGTGCGCTGCGCGTCGAGCGTGGTCAGGAACGAGTCCACGCCCGAACGGAACCGCGCGTCGGACAGCTTTGCCGCCACGCCCGCAGCTTCGGCGCGCGTGGTCTGCGCACGGATCTGGTCGCCAATGCGACCGCGCTGGGCAAGCGCGTCGGAGACTTCCTTGAACGCGGTCTGGACCGCCTTCTCGTAAGTCGCGACAGCCACCTTCTGCGACGCCTTGGCGTATTCGAGATTGCCCGAACGGCGGCCGAAGTCGAACAGCGGCAGCGAGGCGCTGGGCGAGCCGGTGTAGGTGTAGCTGCCGTCCTTGAACAGGCCGCCGAGCGCGGTGCTCAGCGTGCCGAGCGTGCCGGTCAGCGAGATCGTCGGGAAGAACGCCGCACGGGCCGCGCCGATGTTGGCGTTCTCCGCGATCAACTGGTGTTCGGCCTGCAGCACGTCGGGGCGGCGCAGCAGGACTTCGGAGGACACGTCACCCGGCAGTGCGTCACGGGTCATCGGCTCGGTGCCGAAGCCGGTGGGGAGCTGTTCCGCCGCGACGGTGGTGCCGACCAGCAGGTTGAGCGCGTTCTGATCCCGCGCCACGCTGGTTTCCAGCGCGGCGATGTCGTTGACGGCACTCTGGTAGCTGGTCTCCGCCTGCCGCACTTCCAGTTCCGAGCCGGTGCCGATGCGGAACTGCGCGCGGGTGAGGTCCAGCGTCTTCTCGAACGCCTTCGCCGTCTCGCGCGAGAGGCGCAGCTGTTCGCTGTCCGAGGCCATCGTCAGCCAGGCATTGGCGATCTCGGCGATGAGGCTGATGCGTGTCGAACGCTGGGCTTCCTCGCTGGCGAAGTATTGCTCCTGCGCGGCGCGCGACAAGTTGCGGACACGGCCGAACAGGTCGAGTTCGAAAGCCGAAAGACCCACGGTCGCCTGATAGATCTCGATGTCCGAGCTGCCACCCGTACCACCGGCCGCGCCCGCGCCCATCAGGTTGTTGGTGTAAGTCGCGGTGCCGGTGGCATTGACCGTGGGCAACCGGTCGGCGCGCTGGACGCGGTACTGCGCCCGCGCCTGCTGGACGTTGCCCGCCGCGATCCGCAGATCTCGGTTGTTGGCAAGGCCCGCCTCGATGACCTGCCGCAGCCTGTCGTCGAGGAAGAAGTCCCGCCAGCCGATGCGCGATACGTCCTGCGCATCGGTCGGGGCGGCCGGATAGACGCCGCCTTGCGGCAGCGCCACCGGGACGGCGCCCGCCGGTCGCTCGTACTTGGGAGCAAGGTTGCACCCGGCGAGCAGCGTGGTGCCGGCGAGCAGGATGAGGATCGACTTTTTCATGTTCAGCTTTCCTGCGGTGCCGCGCCGTGGGCGCCGTCAGCGTGAGGCTCATCGTCGGTGTTCGTCGGCTTGCGGTCGGTCTGCCCGTGCTTGAACAGGCGGGCGACGACCACGAAGAACATCGGCACGAAGAAGATCGCGAAGATCGTGGCGGAGAGCATGCCGCCCACCACCGCGCGGCCGATGGCATTCTGGCCGCCCGCGCCCGCGCCGGTCGAGACTGCCAGCGGCAGCACGCCGAAGACGAAGGCCAGCGAGGTCATCAGGATCGGGCGAAGACGCAGCCTTGCCGCTTCCATCGCCGCGTCGAAGGCGTTCATGCCGGACTGTACACGCTCCTCCGCGAACTCGACGATGAGGATCGCGTTCTTGGCCGAGACGCCGATCGTGGTGATCAGGCCGACCTGCAGGTAGATGTCGTTGCCGAGCCCCGTAAGCCAGGCGGCGAACAGCGCGCCGACGACGCCCAGCGGCACCACCAGCATGACCGCGATCGGCACCGACCAGCTCTCGTACAGAGCCGCGAGGCACAGGAATACGATCGCCAGCGACAATGCATAGAGCATCGGCGCCTGACCGCCCGAAAGGCGCTCCTCGTAGGACAGGCCGGTCCATTCGATGCCGGTGCCTGCGGGCAGCTTCTGCTGCATCTCCTCGATCGCCTGCATCGCGCCGCCGGTGCTCAGGCCCTGGCCCGGCGCGCCCTGAAGCTGCATGGCGGGACGGCCATTGTAGCGCGTGAGAATCACCGGCGCCTTCTTCCACGACAGCTCGGAGAAAGCACTGAACGGCGCCATCTGGCCGCTGGTGCCTCGTACGTAGAGGTTCGAAAGAGCCTCCGGCGAAGAGCGATACTGCTGGTCCGCCTGGATATAGACGCGCTTGGTACGGCCACGGTCGAGGAAGTCGTTGACGTAGGAACCACCCCAGGCGGTGCCGATCTCGGAATTGATCGCGGCAAGGTCAAGGCCAAGCGCAGCCGCCTTGTCCTGGTCGATCTTGACGTCGAGCTGCGCCGCATCGTCGAGGCTGACCGGACGGACCTGCGCCACGCGCTTGTCCTGCGACGCCATGCCGAGCAGCTGGTTGCGCGCTGCCAGCAGCTTGTCGTGGCCCATGTTGGTCTCGTCGACCAGCCACATGTCGAAGCCGGTGGCGTTGCCCAGTTCCTGCACCGCAGGCGGGGTCAGCGCGAAGATCATCGCGTCACGGTACTTGGAGAAAGCCCCCATCGCGCGCCCGACGATCGCCGGTGCGCGGTTCTCCGCCCCGCCTCTATCCTTCCAGTCACGCAGCATCACGAAGGCCATGCCTGCATTCTGGCCCTGACCGGAGAAGGAGAAACCGTTGATCGTGAACACCGATACGACGTTCGCCTTCTCATCCTCGAGGAAGTGCTTGTTGACGAGGTCGAGGCCCTTCTGCGTGCGCGGCAGGGTTCCGCCCGAAGGCCCCTGGACGAGCGCGATGACCACGCCCTGGTCCTCGTCCGGCAGGAAGCCGCCGGGCAGGCGCGTGAACAGGAACACCATGCAGCCCACGATCAGCAGGTAGACGAGGCCAGAGCGCTTCCAGCCATTGGCGGTGCGACGTACGCCGCCCCGGTACTTTTCGGTGCCGCGGTCGAACTTGTCGTTGAACCAGCGGAAGAAGCGCGCCAGCAGCCCCTTGCCCTGATGCTCGTCGTTCCGGTGCGGCTTGAGGATGGTGGCGCAAAGCGCCGGCGTCAGGATCAACGCGACCATGACCGAGAGCGCCATCGACGAGACGATGGTGATCGAGAACTGGCGATAGATCACGCCAGTCGATCCGCCGAAGAACGCCATCGGCAGGAACACCGCCGACAGCACCATGCCGATGCCGACCAGCGCGCCGCTGATCTCGTCCATCGACTTGCGCGCCGCCTGCTTGGGGGAAAGATGCTCTTCCTGGATCAGTCGCTCGACGTTCTCGACGACGACGATAGCGTCATCGACCAGCAGACCGATGGCGAGCACCATGCCGAAGAGGGTCAAGGTGTTGATCGAGTAGCCGAGCACCGACATCACGCCGAAGGTGCCGAGCAGCACCACCGGCACCGCGATCGTCGGGATCAGCGTCGCGCGCCAGTTCTGCAGGAACAGGAACATGACGAGGAACACGAGCACCACCGCCTCGACGAGGGTGTGCACCACCTGCTCGATCGACAGCCGCACGAACGGCGTCGAGTCGTAGGGGAAGGCCACCTTCACATCCGACGGGAAGTTCTTGGCGATCTTCTGCACTTCGGCCTTGACCGCATCGACGGTATCGAGCGCGTTGGCGCCGGAGGCGAGGCGAACGCCGAAGCCCGATGCGGGCTTGCCATTGAACTGGGTATCGAAACCGTAAAGCTCCGCGCCGAGTTCGACGCGGGCGACGTCGCGCAGGCGCACGGTCGCGCCGCCCTGGGTCGAGCGCAGGCGGATGTTGCCGAATTCCTCGGGCGTCTGCAGGCGCGACTGAACCGAGACGGTAGCGTTGAGCATCTGCTCCTTGGGCGCCGGCAGAGCGCCGATCTGACCCGCCGAAACTTGCGCATTCTGGGCGGAGATCGCGGTGGTGACATCGGCGATGGTCAGGTCGTAGCTGCGCAGCTTGAGCGGATCGACCCAGATGCGCATGGCGTACTGGGTGCCGAAGATCTGCAGTTCACCCACGCCGTTGATGCGGCTGACCGGGTCCTGCACCTGGCTGACGAGGTAGTCGGCAAGGTCGGTGGCGGAGTGGCTGCCGTCCTCGGAATAGATGGCGGTGACGAGCAGGAAGCTCGCTGCCGACTTCTGCACCTGCACGCCCTGGCGCTGCACTTCCTGCGGCAGCAGCGGCGTGGCGGCCTGCAGCTTGTTCTGGACCTGCACCTGCGCGATGTCGGGATCGGTGCCCTGCTCGAAGGTCAGGGTGATCGTCACCGTGCCCGCCGAGGAGGACGCGGCCGAGAAGTAGCGCAGGTTGTCGATGCCCTTGAGCTGCTGCTCGATGATCTGCGTCGTCGTGCGCTCAAGCGTTTCCGCATCGGCGCCGGGATAAGTCGCGGAGATCGAGACCGTAGGCGGTGCGATCTCGGGGAACTGGGCCACGGGCAGGCTGCGGATGGCGATGATGCCCGCCATCATCAGAACGATGGCGATGACCCATGCGAAGATGGGCCTGTCGATGAAATAGCGTGACATGGCGGCTTACTGCCCCTTGTTGGCAGGAGCGGCGGGCTGCCCACCAGCGGGCTTGCCGCCCTGCTGGGCCTGCCCTTGGGGTGCGACCGGCTTCACCGGCACGCCCGGACGCAGCATCTGCGCGCCGTCGACGACGACCTTGTCACCCGCCTTGAGACCGGACGTGACCAGCCAGTTGTCGCCGACGGTACGCGGGGCGGTGATCGGGCGCATCTCCAGCTTGTTCTGCGCACCGATGACGAGGACGGTGGGATTGCCCTTCTCGTCACGGGACACGGCGACTTGCGGGACCAGCAGGCCATTCGCCTTGGTCGCCTGCGCGAACTCGGCGCGCACGTACATACCGGGCAGCAGCAGGCCCTTAGGGTTGGGGAACTGCGCGCGGATGATCTGGCTGCCGGTCGTCGGATCGACGGTCACGTCGGTGAACTTGAGCACGCCTTCCTGCGGGTAGGTGCTGCCGTCTTCCAGCTTCAGCTTCACCGCGACATTGCCGCTGGCGCTCGTCAGGTCTCCGGCGAGAAGCTGCTGACGCAGGCGCAGGACGTCGGCGCTGGACTGCTGGATGTCGACGAAGATCGGATCGAGCCGCTGGATCGTGGTCAGCGCATCGGTCTGCGAGGCCGAGACAAGCGCACCTGTGGTGTAAGTCGAGCGACCGATCCGGCCGGAAATCGGCGCACGGATGGTCGTGCGCGCAAGGTCGATCTCGGCCGAACGCAGCAGCGCCTGCTGCGCCGAAACGTCCGCGCGCGCCTGCTGCGCGGTGGTCACCGCGTTCTCGTAGTCCTGCCGCGAGATCGCGTTGATCTTGACCAGTTCACCATAGCGGCGGGCTAGCGCCTCGCTCGATGCGATCGCTGCGCGCGAGCGGGCCAGCGCCGCACGCGCATTCGCCGCTGCCGCTTCATAGGGCGCACCGTCGATGCGATAGAGCGGCTGACCGGCCCTCACCTGGTCGCCCTCGGTGAACAGCCGCGCAACGATCAGGCCATTGACCTGCGGGCGCACATCCGAACTCTCGTAAGCGCTGGTACGCGCCGGCAGTTCATTGCTGAGCGTGACGGACTGCTCGCGCACGGTAACCACGCCGACCTCGGGCGGTCCTGCCGGAGGCTGCTCCTGTCCTCCCCCACAGGCGGAGAGAATCAGCACTAGGGCCGGGGCGATCTTTTTCATGGAGTTAATCCGCCAAGAGGGTTAAAGCGTGAGTGAGCGTTCACTCATGATTCGCGCGACTGGTATTGCGTCGCAGCATAAAAAGCAAGCCGGACAGGGAAATGACCAACGAGACTGCACTGGATCGCCCCCGAGCCGCCAAGTCGGCCGCACGTCGAAAACACCTTCTCGACACCGCGCGTAACCTTTTTGTCGACCAAGGGTTCCATCAGACCGGAATGGCGCAGATCGCGGCCGCCTCGGGCATCGCCGTAGGGCAAATCTACCGCGACTTCGCGAACAAGGAGGCGATCATCGCCGCCATCTGCGAAACGGAGATTACGGCTTGGCTCGATGAAGAGACGCTGAGCGCCGCCGTTGCAGCCAATGATCGCGATGCCATTCTCGCATGGATCGAGCGCGTCGGGTTCGAGGAGCCGGACTGCGACGACCGCAGGCTCATGTGCGAACTGCTTGCCGAAGCAGGCCGCAACCCGGCGATCAACCAGATGCACACCAAGGTCGACATGCGGCTTCGCGACAGTCTTGGCGCAGCACTGGGGTCGCTGGCACCTGCTGCGACGGCGCAGCGCCATGCTACCGTGGCGGACTTCATGATCGCCATGTCGTGGGGCATGGTCGCGCTGCGCGAACTCTCGCCCGACAGCGATCACGAGACGCTGCATGCCCGCCTTTCCGCACTGCTCAGGCAGGAGGTTGCCGCGCTGGAAGACTGATCCGCCGGCCTTTGCGAATATTGCGGCGCACAATCGTTTGCGACAGCAGAATACTGCTCTTTTGATGCGCTGGACATTGTTTCGTGGTTGTATCATCCTGTCTTCAATGTCGGCCGAACGGCCGCTTGAGAGGACGGGATGTGATGATCGAGAACAGTGAAGTCGATTCAGGTGAAAAGGCCATGATCCTGCTGCAAAGCCTGATCTGCTATCTGCGTGAAAAGAACGTGCTGTCGCGTGCCGACATCGAGGAACTGCGCGACCGGGTCGAGGCGCGAATCGCTACCGGCGAAAAGAACCTGCCCTGCACCGCCGCGATGGCCGCCGCCGCCGCTACCGAAATGCGCGAACTCGACGATTACTGTGGCAAGACTTACGGCGGCAAGCATCGTCGCCGGGTGAACTGACCAGCCTCATCGTAAAGGGCTGTGACGGGCAGTAACCTTCCCTCTCAGGCTGCGCGCCGCTCGCGCCGCACGCTCGTCTCGTAGAGGGCAAAGAGGTCGGCGAAGTGATCGTCGCTGGTGCGGGCGGCTTGCGGGTAATGCTCGCGCTCAAACAGCACCTCGACGATGGCGCGCGCCGCTGCAGCCGGGTCGCAGGCGGTGTACGTGAGGCCGCCGCCGTTCGCGGCATGGTCGACCGCACCGCCTTCGTCCGGGACCACGATCGGCACGCCACTGGCGCGGGCCTCGGCGGCGACCATGCAGAAAGTCTCCGCCTCGCTGCCGTGAACGAGCGCGTCGGCGCTGGCGATGACCCGGGCGAAAGTGTCCGGGTTGCGCTCGGGTTCAAAGAGGCGGACGTGCGGATTGCCGGCTATGTGTTTGAGCACGGTGCGCTGCTCGCGCCCCTCGCCGAACAGCACGAAGCCCACCGGCCGATCACGCGAGACCGAGGCCACCGCGTCCAGCACCAGCGGCCAGCGCTTTTCCGCCGCCAGTCGGCCGACGCCCAGCAGCAGGCGTGCGTCTTCAGGCAGGTCGCAGGCGGCCAGCAACTGCGCGCGCAGGACGGGATCGCGGTTCTGCGGGGAGAAACGGCCGGGCTGCACGCCCATCGGCACCGTCACCGTATTGGCGACGCCCCCGTCCGCCAGCCGCCGCGTCAGGCTGGAATTGGCGCAGACAACATGGTCGAAGCTGCGGCTGTGGCGGCGCAAGTGGTCCCAATAGACCGAGAACTGCCAGTCGATCGTGCGCCGCGCGAAGACCTGCCCGAACCAGCGGTAGGCATAGGCGGAAAGCGGATCGGCATGCATGATCATGCTGCGCGGCGCATCGCCCGCCCAGTCGGCGACGAGACGCGCGCTGCGCCAGGGTGAGGCGGCCTCGACGAAGTCCGGCTGAAGTTCGTCGAGCGCGGCGTGAAGCGGCGGCGCCGAGGCGAAGTACCAGTACTTGCGGTCGAGCGGGAAGCGCGGGTTCTTCAGGGTGATGATGCGGGCATTGGGGCCGCGCTCGATCACCGCGTCCTCGTCCCCCGGTGCGAGGATGATGATCTCGTGGCCCAGCGCCGCGCCGACGCGCAGCTTCTGCTCCACATAGGTGCGCACGCCGCCGCCCTTGGGCGTGTAGAAGGCGCAGACGTCCACGATCCTCATGCTTTGGCCCCTTACTTCGACGCCAGCGGGGCCACGCCCAGCCCGCGACGGTAGTTCATCACGATGGAGATCGTCTTCGGCCCGCTGCCGACCGACGCGCTGGCCTTCTCGGCGCTCGGCTTGCTGAAGCCGAGCCGGGGATTGCCCGCAAAACCGATGCCGTCGATACGCCAGCCGAACTTGCGGTTGCCGTCCCGGTCGTGGAGCAGGCTCACCGCATAGTCGCCGGGGCCGGGCACGCGTACGCACAGGCGCACCGGGCCGCTGGCGGGGACCGGCACCTCGACGCGGCGGAAGGTCTTGCCTGCGCTCACCAGCACGTTGTCGTCGGCGAGGAAGTCCGTGTTGTTGGCCGGGTAGACCTCCAGCTTGAGGGTGCCGATACGGTCCTTCAGGCCCTTCACCTGCACTTCGAAGGAGGAACCTGCCTCGTCCGGCCGACAGCGGCCCTCGGCCTTGCCGAGATCGGGCGTGGAGGGAATGGTCGCAGCGTTCGCCAGCATCAGCAGGGACAGGATCACGGGCGTTTCTCCGGATTGGCGAGGTCGTTGAAGGCGATGAGCGCGCCCAGCACGAGGTGCGCGGCGGTGATCAGCCCGGCCATGAGCGCCATGAGCGTGCCGATATCCCGCTCCTCGCCCAGCACCACGACGGTTATCCCTGCGAACAGCAGGTCCTTGTTCGGCACCAGCGGCAGGCGCGAGACGAGCAGGCGCAAGGTCGAAAGGTAGAGCCACCAGCTCAGCGCGACATCGGGCAGGACGATGTGCCACAGCAGCGCGAGGAACACGGTCGAGACGACGATGCGCGCGAAATGGACGCGGGTGATCATCCAGAGGTCATCGCGCGAGAGGCTGAAGACCTTGCGGCGGAAGGCCATGGCGCCCAGCGAGATCGCAAGAATGACGCCCAGCGACCCGGTCAGCAGGCGCCCGTCGATGCCCAGCTTGTCGAAGCCGAGCGAAGGCACCGCGAAGACCAGCAGCGCCATCGTCACCACGTTGCCGGTGACGGCCGAGAGGATCGACACGTCCTTGACCGTGCCGAACGGCGCGGCGGTCAGGGTGACGCGGCTGCGCGCCCAGGTGTAGAAGTACGCCTCGCCGAGATAGCCGAGCAGCAGTTCGTTGTAGATCTTCTTGCGCAGCAGCGCGAGCACGCCGCTGCCTGGAATGCGCCACAGCTTCCAGTAGATCACCCACTCGCTGGCAGGGGTGATGAGGTAATAGCCCGCGAAGATCAGCCAGAAGCCCGGCGATGTCGGGATCATCTGCGGCAGGCGGCGCAGCTCGACGCTGTTCGTCTCGTGCAGCACGGCGGCGATGACCGCCAGCGACAGCAGGATGGAGAACACCGCATTGCGCCCGCGCTTCGCGGTGCGATCCTGAGGGGTCAGTGCGATGGCCGCCAGATCGACGCCGTCTACGGTAGCAGCCACGGTTGCAGATTGAGACAAGGTGATCTCCGGGGTGACAGTCACTGGGAGCGCCGCAGCGACCGGCAGGGCGCCAGCGTGCTGAGGGCAAGGTCGCGGCGGCGCTCGGCTTCGCGGCGCGAGACGACCGCGCGCATCAGGTCGAGGTAGCGGCGCGCGGCGCCTTCGAGTTCGTAGTGCGAGGCGACAGCGCGGGCGCGCGTCGGATCGCCGCGCAAGTCGCGCAAGGCCGCAATCCCTTGCGCGAAGCCATGCTGGCAGCGCACCGGGACCATCAACCCTGTCCGGCCGTGGTCGAGCAGGCTCGCCATGCTGACGCAGCAGTCGGTGGCGAGGATCGGCATGCCTGCCGCCAGCGCCTCGACCACGACGCCGGGCAGGCCCTCGTAATCGGAGCTGAGCAGCAGCGCGTCGTGTTCGGCCAACAGCGGGTCGATCGTCGCCACATGGCCGAGAAACGCGACCTGACCGGCGATGCCGAGCGAACCGGCAAGCGCTTCGAGATGGGCGCGCTCGGAGCCGTCCCCGGCGATGGTCAGGCGGTCACCGGCGCGGGCTCCGGCGGCGAAGGCCCGCAGCATCAGCGCAAAGTTCTTCTGCGGCGCGAGACGCCCCGCCGCGAGGTAGCGCATGCCCCAGGCCGAAGGCGTGCGCCGTTCGATGCGGCCAAGCTGGATCAAACGGCGACGATTGAGGATCGGATTGGCAATCACCTCGACTTGACGCGGCTGCGCCAGCATACACTCGCGCACTTCGCGGCGCATCGGCTCGGACAGCGCGACCAGCGAATCGAACAGCCCGCCCTGCGCGCGCAGCCAGGCCCCGTAGCCCCGGCGCATGGCCCCTGACATGTCGGGACGGTGCAGCGCATTGCTGATCTTGAGCAGCATCGGCGGGGCGTGGTGGCCCATCAGCAGCTTCATGGCCGCGCCGATCACCGCGTACGTATTGCCGGGGCAGAACACCACGTCGACACGGTTTTCGATCAGGAAACTGTAGAGCGTGTAGACCATCCACGGCGTTCGCCACGATGCCGTTGCCTGCTGGAACCGGGGCCGCGTGGGCAGGCTCCAGTAATCGAGCGCGGGCGCACTGCACAGGCCCGCGCCGCCCGGACGGCCGAGAACCATGGTAACCTCGTGCCCCGCTTCGCGCCATTGCGCAGCCAGGCCGAGCGCGACGCGCTCGACGCCGCCCGGCTCAAAGCTGTGAATGGGGATCGCTATGCGCAATGGTTCCTGCATGTCCTTCCGACGCCGCCAGCCGTCTCGTTGCGGTGGCCTCTATGGACGGGTCATTTCGGGTTTGTGACGGTGATGCAGCCCGTCACGCAGCGGACATGCCAGCGACTTCGAAACGCCATGAAGCGGCTCTCTCGTACGCAGACGCACAAAGTCGGGTCTATGCGGCGTGTAACTTTCGATCATCGCCCCGAAACCTGGGACGGCTGGCGCTTTCACGTCACAAAGGTGTCGCGAAACCGACTGTAAAACGTCTCCGAATTGACTGCAGGGCGTCAGAATAAGCGCGCAGATGCTGCGCCGCACAAGCTTAACGCTACAGGGGGTTCACCAAGCCATGCGCGCCATTTCGATCCGCCGTATCTACATTCTCAGCACGAGCCTTGCCGCCATCGCCGCGAGCACTCCGGCGTTTGCAGACGAGGCAGCCGCCGACGCCGCGGCCTACGACAGCGCGGACACCGCCGACGCCATCGTCGTCACCGGCCAGCGCACCACCTACAACAACGCCGCGCTCGACGAGACGCTGATCGACGACAAGTCGCCGATCGCCTCGGCCATCGACCTCATCGGCACCCTGCCCGGCGTGCAGGTCAACGAGGGCGACGCCTTCGGCTTCGACGACTGGTCGACGACCTACTCGATCCGCGGCTACCAGACCAACCTCGACACCCAGCAGGTCGGCATCACCATCGACGGCCTGCCCAACGGTGGTTCGGGCTACGGCGGCGGCTCCAAGGCCAACCGCTTCATCGACACCGCCAACATCGGCACCGTCGAGGTGTTCCAGGGCACCGCCGACATCGCCTCACGCTCGAACGAGGCGCTGGGCGGCACCATCAACTTCGTCACCGCCGACCCCATCGACGACATGCGCGTGCGCCTGTCCGGCTCGGTCGGCGACTATGACGCCAGCCGCTACTACGGCCGCTTCGACACCGGCCTGATCGGCGGCGTTGCCAAGGCGTGGTTCTCCTACGGCCACCAGCAGGCAACCGACTGGATGGAAGGCTCGGCCAAGAACACGCGTGACAACTTCGCGATGAAGTTCATTGTCGATACCCCGGTCAAGTTCACCGGCTACGCCAGCTACGACGACGCCTATGAGAACAATTACGACCAGATGTACTCGCCCGAGCAGTACGCCGCGAGCCCGCACCAGGACGGCCTCAACGGCGTGTGGACCGGCGTTCCGGCGGTGGACCAGAACTATCGCGGCGTCTGGGGCACCACCCGCAAGAACTTCTTCGCTTACCTGAAGGCCGAGACGAAGATCGCCGACGCGCTCGATCTCAAGGCCTCGGTCTACTACCACGACATGGCCGGGCGCGGTGACTGGGCGCCGCCCTACATCGTCAACGTCGGACAGGACACCTCGGGCGTCCAGAGCGAGATCAACGGCACCTCGACGGTGAAGGGCACGCCCACATGGTGGGCCACCCTGCCCGCCGGTTCGGGTACGCCGACCTACTTCGCGACCAACGCCGCCGGCCAGATCGTCGCGCCGACCGCGGCTGGCGCCATCCAGCAGCAGTCGTTCCGCCACACCCACTACCGCAAGGACCGCCTCGGCGGCACCCTCGACGGCGCCTGGACCATGCAGTTCGGCGCGCTTGAGAACACCCTGCGCGGCGGCGTCTGGTACGAGGACACCCACCGCCGCGAATGGCGCGACTGGCACCACGTCAGCGACACCCGCGTCGGCCCGGCCTATGACGCCACGCCCTACTGGACGCAGTACGACCGCAAGTATCCGCAGACCACCTTCAAGTGGTACGCCGAGGACCAGGTCCAGTTCGGCCCGGTCACCGCGAACTTCGGCGTGAAGCAGTTCATCAACCACCTCGACCGTGAGGACCTGTTCGGCGAGAGTTCCAACGTCGGCGTCAAGTCGAAGTCGAAGGTGCTGCTCTCCGGCGGCATCCAGGTCGAGCCGATGACCGGCCTCGACGTGTTCGGCGGCTACTCGGAGAACTTCAAGGCGCTCTCCGACACGCTGCTCGAATACAGTGCTGACGCGTTCTCCAGCATCAAGCCCGAGACCGCCGAGAACTGGGAAGCCGGTGCGCGCTACTCCAACGGCATGTTCAACGCC
This sequence comes from Novosphingobium sp. HR1a, assembly GCF_015594425.1. Taxonomy (NCBI): domain Bacteria; kingdom Pseudomonadati; phylum Pseudomonadota; class Alphaproteobacteria; order Sphingomonadales; family Sphingomonadaceae; genus Novosphingobium; species Novosphingobium sp. HR1a. The sequence goes on along the minus strand of NZ_JABXWS010000010.1, from coordinate 13,355 downwards.
TCGGCTACATGGTTTAAGAGCAAGTTCTCCAACCAGGTGATCTTCGTGCCCAGCTCGACCTCGGCCGGCCCGGATTACCTGAGCGAAGGCGACGGCCGCTTCTTCAACGCGGGCGGCATCGACTCCGAGGGGTTCGAACTGCTCGCCAACGTCCGCCCGGTTCACGGCCTGACCCTCTACGGTTCGTACACCCACATCGATGCCAAGTACCGCGGCACCGGCAATGCCGAACTGGACGCGGAACAGGGCGTGACGGCGGGCAACCGCGTTGCGGGCATTCCCAAGGACATGTGGGTGCTGTCGGGCACCTACAACTACGGCCCCGTCACCCTGGGCCTGACCGGCAAGTACACCGGCAACCGCTTCGTCAATGCGAGCAACGCCTGGACCGCAAAGAACTCCTTCATCACCGACCTTTCGGTCGCGGTGAAGGGCGAGGGCCTGACCGATACGCTCAAGGACCTGACCTTCGCACTCAACATCACCAACCTGACGGACGAGGACTACCTCGGCGGCATTTCGGGCAACTACGCCTGGATCGGCACTCCGCGCACGATGGTCTTCAGCGTCACCGCCGACTTCTGACGGTAGCGCGAGGGGCGGGTCGGCGTTCGGGGGGACGCCGGCCCGTCCTTTTCCTTTGCAGCACAGCACACCAGAACACAGGATTGCCCGCCATGACCATGCTCCAAGCCCATCAGGTTTCCCGCCGCGCCCTGCTGGCCGGTATGGCAGGAGGAGCGGCGATCATGGCGCTGCCGATTTCCGCCCTCGCCGCCACAGCGGTGAACCCGGTGTTCCGGCACGGCGTCGCCGCCGGTGACCCCGACGCTTCGAGCGTGGTGCTCTGGACCCGCGTGACTGTGCCCGCCGCCACCGATGTGCAGTGGGAACTCTCCGACAGCCCCGCCTTCGTGAAGATCCTGAAGTCCGGCACGATGCGCACGGACGCGGAGCGTGACTTCACCGTCAAGGCCCTCGCCGCCGGCCTCCCGGCGGGCGGTACGTTCTTCTACCGCTTCCGCATGGGCAAATCGGTGTCGCCGATCGGCCGCGCCCGCACCTTGCCCGAAGGCCGGGTCGATACGCTCGGCATCGCCCTCGCCTCGTGCTCCAACTATGCCTTCGGCTTCTTCAACGCCTACGATGCGATCGCGAAGGATCCGGCGATCGACTTCGTGCTCCATACCGGCGACTACATCTACGAATACGGCGGCAAGGACGGCTGGGGTGAAAACATCGCCCGCACCATCGGCCGCGAGCACGCCCCCGCGCACGAGATCGTCACCCTCTCCGACTACCGCACCCGCCACGCGCAGTACAAGACCGACGCCGGATCGTTGGCGATGCACGCGCAGCACACCCTGCTCGCCTGCTGGGACGACCACGAGAGCGCGAACAACCCCTGGACCGGCGGCGCGCAGAACCACCAGCCCGATACCGAGGGCGACTGGGCCACGCGCCGCGCCGCCTCGATCCGCGCCTATTACGAATGGATGCCGGTGCGCGAACCGGAATGGCTCGACGTCAAGGGCCGCACCCGCATGCAGTTCTGGCGCGCCTACCGCTTCGGCGACCTCGCCCTGCTGCACACGCTGGAGACGCGCCACACCGCGCGGGCGAAGCAGATCGAATACCTCGACCATGCGCAGGAAATCGTCGACGACGCCTCGGCCGAGAAGTTCAAGCGCGACGTCCTCGGCGCCCCGAACCGTCCGCTGATCTCGCCCGAACTGGAAACGGACCTGGAGGCCGCTCTCGCCCGTTCGGTGAAGGACGGACAGCCCTGGCGCGTGATCGGCTGTCCGATGGTGATCGGCCGCCTCAACGTGCCCGACCTTGCGAAGCTGGGCGTGCTGCCCGACCCGTTCCCCAAACTCGCCGCTGCGAAGACGAAGGAGGAACTGGCGAAGCTGGCAGCCGACCCGCATGTCTCGCTGGCGTGGCGCGGCCGCTGGAACCTGCCCGACTACACCGACGCCTGGGGCGGTTACCCTTGGGCCCGCGAGCAGTTCTATGCCCTGTCGCGCCGCGCAGGTGCGGGCGATCTGGTGTTCCTCTCGGGTGACAGCCACAGCTTCTGGACCAACGACCTGGCCGATGCACAGGGACGCCCCACGGGCATCGAGTTCGGTACGGCGGGCATTTCCTCCCCGGGCGATTTCATGGACAGCGGCTTTGGCGAGGACATGTCGCCCAAGCTCGATAAGGCCTACGCCGATCACATGCCTGAGGTGGTATGGACCGACAACATGCATCAGGGCTACGTCCGCATGCAGTTCGGCCGTAAGACCGGCACAGCCAACTTCGTCGCGGTCAGCACCGTCCTGTCGCGCGACTACACGACAAGCGTGATTCGCAAGGACGACTTCCGCCGCGACGGCAACCGCGTACGCTTCGCCTGATCTGAACCACGAACGATGCCAACCGACACGGACGGGGGGATCGCCCTGCGTCCGTATCAGCCGCGTGCCTGTGATGTTGAACGGCCTGTGCTTAGTCGAGGAACGCTCGCATGATGCGTGAACGGCTCGGATGCTTGAGCTTGCGCAGCGCCTTGGCCTCGATCTGTCGGATACGCTCGCGAGTCACCGAAAACTGCTGGCCGACTTCCTCCAGGGTATGGTCCGTTGGCATGCCGATGCCGAAGCGCATGCGCAGCACACGCTCCTCACGCGGGGTCAGCGATGCCAGCGTGCGAGTTATCATTTCCTTCAGGTTGGCCTGAATCGCCGCGTCCACCGGGATTACGGCGTTCTCGTCCTGGATGAAGTTGCCAAGGCTGCTGTCTTCCTCATCGCCGATCGGCGTTTCGAGCGAGATAGGCTCCTTCGCGATCTTCAGAACCCGCTTCACCTTTTCGAGCGGCATCGACAGTTTCTCGGCCATTTCCTCGGGCGTGGGCTCACGGCCCTGGTCATGGAGGAACTGACGGCTGGTGCGCACCAGCTTGTTGATCGTCTCGATCATGTGGACCGGGATGCGGATCGTGCGAGCCTGATCCGCGATCGAACGCGTGATCGCCTGCCTTATCCACCAGGTCGCGTACGTCGAGAACTTGTAGCCGCGGCGGTACTGGAACTTGTCGACAGCCTTCATCAGCCCGATGTTGCCTTCCTGGATGAGATCCAGGAACTGCAGACCGCGGTTGGTGTACTTCTTGGCGATCGAGATCACCAGACGCAGGTTCGCCTCGACCATTTCCTTCTTGGCGATGCGCGCTTCACGCTCCGCCTTCTGGACCATGTTCACGATGCGGCGGAACTCGGGGAGCGCCATGCCGGTGGCAGTGGCGATGTCCGAGACTTCCAGACGGATGCGCTCGGCAGGTTCAGCCTCGTTTTCTGCGAAGGCAGCCCATTTCTTGTCCTTCCCGGCCACTTCTGCGACCCAGGCGTCGTCCAGTTCGCGGCCCGTGTAGGCTTCGAGGAAATCGGCGCGCTTCACCTTGTGACGCTCGGCCAGACGCAGCATCTGGCCGCCCAGCGTCGTCAGGCGGCGGTTGAAGGTGTAGAGGTTGTCGACCAGATACTCGATCTTGGCCGCATGGAACTGCACCGATTCCACCTGCGCGGTGAGATCCTCGCGCAGTTGCAGGTACTGGTCTTCCTTGGCGACCGGGAAATCGATGCCCAGCGCCAGCGCGTCGAGCCGATCGCTCTGCAGGCGCTCGAAGGTGCGGAACAGTTCGGTGATAAGCGCGAACTTCTCCAGCGCCTCCGGCGTAAGCGCGGCTTCCATCTGACCGAGGGAGAGGGTGTTGTCCTCTTCATCGTCCTCGACCTGACGCTTGGGGATCGGATTGCCGTCCTCGTCGACTTCCTCCGAGTTGTCCTCGCCGGAATCGTCATCGTCCTTGAAGGAAGGCCCGGCGGTGGCAGCGGAAATCTCGCCGTCGCCATCGCCCTCACCGTTTTCGGCCAGATTTTCGGGCTGCGGCTCCTTGGAGAGCATCGCGTCGAGATCGAGAATCTCGCGAAGCTGCATGTCGCCGTTGTTGAGCGCTTCGGACCAGCCGATGATCGCGTGGAAGGTCATGGGGCTTTCGCAAAGCCCCATGATCATCATGTCGCGGCCGGCTTCGATGCGCTTGGCGATGGCAGCCTCGCCCTCGCGGCTGAGCATCTCGGCGGCGCCCATCTCCTGCAGGTACATGCGGACCGGGTCGTCGGAACGCGCGAGCGTGTCCGCCTTGCGGGTCTCGCCGGGACGGCGCCGGGAATTGCCTTCGTCGAACCCGGTATCCGAACCGGAATCGTCATCGCCGCCATCGACGGCTTCCACGCCGTCTTCCTGCTCACCGTCCTCATCGTCATCATCGTCGTTCTCGACGATCTTGACGCCCATTTCCGAGATCGCGGCCATGATGTCCTCGATCTGATCGGTGGTCATCTGGTCCTGCGGCAGCGCGGCATTCAACTCCTTGACCGTGATGACGCCCTGGCTTTTGGCGCGCGCGATGAACCGCTGGACCGAACCCTTGTCCAGGTCGAGAAGAGGAGAGTCGTTGTCGCCGCTGCGATCGTCGTTAGTCATGCAATCCGTTGTCGTTATTGGCCTTTTCATGACGATGGTGACGCCAGGACAAGGCTAGGTTCTCAGATCATCAGCCTGATGATGCCGGTGAAGGGCGGCCTACAGGCAGGGATGAACCACTTCAGGTCTAAGGTTCAAGCAATGCGGCCGGACATCGGTTCCAGGAGGAAGCTGGTCCGCCCGCATGCTGCACGTTCGAATCAAGGAAACACGTCCCTCGTCCCGCAGTCGGCCTGTCGAAGGCAGCTTTGATCAAGGCCTTCGACATAAGCCGCTCGATGTCCGTCGCCGATCGCGATGCGATCGAGGAAAGCCCGAGATGAGGCCATGACCTCCTGCGGCAGCCATGGCCAGATCAGTCAGCGCTGGACCAGATTCACGGCCGACGCCTTGCCCCGACGATCGATCTCGATTTCGAATTCGAGTTGATCGCCTTCCGAAAGGCCATGCAGACCGGAGCGCTCGACGGCGCTGATATGCACGAACGCATCAGGCTGGCCGTCATCGCGGACGATGAAGCCGAAGCCCTTCATGCTATTGAAGAACTTGACGGTGCCGGTGGCCTTCTCGCCAGTGGACTGATTCTGAACAGGTGCGGCACTTCGCTCGCGACGTTCGGCAACGATGACCTCGCCCACGATGGTCAGTTCGGAAGCGGAAATCTTGCCGCCTCGCTCGACCAGCTGGAATTCCAGCTGCTGACCTTCCGCCAGCGTTTCGAGGCCGGCGGACTGCACGGCGCTGATGTGCACGAATGCATCGTCGCCGCCGCCTTCAAGCTGGATGAAGCCGAAACCCTTGTCGGGGTTGAAGAACTTGACCGTCCCACGGCCCTGACCGACAACCTGGCCCGGGCCGCCGCGCGAACCGCCACCGCCACCGCCAAAACCGCCGCCTCGCGATCCGCCGAAGCCGCCACGCTGGCCGCCACCGAAGCGGTCACCACCGCCAAAGCGATCGTTGCCGCCGCCCCAACGATCATCGCCGCCGCCGAACCGGTCGCGACCTTGGCCGCGATTTCCCCTGTCGAATGTCATCTTTTAAGTACCTTAAGCTAAGTCCGAGAAACCTATCCTCGCGAGTGAACGTAGCACGCAAGGCCGCAGAACCCGTTTCAGGGTGCAGGATGAAAGGCGATAGCAGCGCAACGACGTCTTGGCGACCAGAGTTCTGCGATCGGCTGCGATGCATGGCACGGAGGCGACTTTAGCACAGCGATGACCGAAATTTCACGCAATTCGACAATCGATCCGGCCGTCGCCGACCCTTGCCAGGCGCTCGGAAGCAAATTTTGCTCCCCGGAGCGGCCCGTCAGCCCTGGCATCGCTAGTCGGGAGTTCAGGATACAGGCCGTACCTGGACGCCATACAGACAGGCTTGTGCCGTGAAACCGTTTGAGATAGCGCGCCATATCTGCCCTTCATTGGTGCAGACAAGATCGCGCTGGTGCCTCGAAAGAGGCTTAAAAGGGAACACGGTGAGAAGGCATGCCCTTCGAATCCGAGGCTGTCCCTGCAACTGTAAGCGGTGAGCGCGATGCATATGTGCGGTGGGGCAAAGGTTCCTGCCGCCAGTCACTGGGCCGGACGCTGCAACATGCGAGGCCTGGGAAGGCCTTGCATCGTCGCATTGACCCGTGAGCCAGGAGACCTGCCTGCGTCTGGTCGCTCATGCCATGGTCCAGGGGGTGGCCAAGGCCCGGAATCATTCCGTTCGAGCGACGAACCAGCGGTGGAGGCCGCATCGGTTCGCGCAGACGGTCGCCCGCGGCGTCCGACCGCCGGCGCGCGTCGACCGTCTTGATGGCGGCAAGCCTCCCACCCAGTCGCAGGCGTCGGGGGGAATGATGATGAATTTGATGAAAAGCGCTGCGCTGGTGCGCATCGTGGCAGGTACCGCAATGGCGCTGGCGACGATGCCCGCTTGCGCCGAAGAGGCACCCGCCGGCGGCGCGGATGGCGGTTCCGGCGAAATCGTGGTGTTCGGACGCGGCGAGGCCAAGATCGGCACCGCCCATGCCGCCAGCGAGGGCAGCGTCGGCGGTTCCGACCTGCTGGTCCGTCCGCTTCTGCGGGTCGCCGAACTGCTTGAGGCGGTGCCCGGCATGGTAGCGGCGCAGCATTCGGGCAGCGGCAAGGCCAACCAGTACTTCCTGCGCGGCTTCAACCTCGATCACGGCACCGACTTCACGACTTATATAGATGGCGTGCAGATGAACCTGCGCAGCCACGGGCATGGCCAAGGCTATCTCGATCTCAACGGCCTGATCCCCGAGATCGTCGCCCGCGAAGATTTCCGCAAGGGGCCGTACCGTGCAGATGGCGGCGACTTTGCACTGGCCGGCGCGGCCTACATGACGACCATCGATGGGTTCGACCGCCCGTGGATCTCGGTCGAGGGGGGATCGTACAAGTCGGGGCGGCTGGCCGCCGGTGGCACCATCAAGGATGTGGCGGGTGGCAGTCTCACGCTGGTGGGGCAGGCCAAGCGCTATGATGGTCCCTGGCAGGAGGCCGAGCATCTGCGGCATTACTCCGGCTTTGCGAAGTACATCGTGTCCGCTGGCGAAGGCACCGTCGAAGCATCGCTCCACGCCTACCACGCCACTTGGCGGCCGACCGAGCAGATCCCCGAGCGGATCATCGGCAGTGCGCTGTGCCCTGACGAATTCTGCTCGCCCGATCCTTCGGCGCGTGGCCGCGCAACGCGCTTCGTCGGCAACGTCGCGGTGCGACAGCCGAACTGGAGCGCTAATGTCTATGCCCAGTACTACGACTGGAACATGTATTCGAACCCAACTTATGCCGATCCGGACGGCACCAGCGCGCAGATCGACCAGTTCGACAAGCGCTGGGTCGTGGGTGTCACCGCGCGCAAGCAATGGGCTTTGGGCTCGACGCTGCAACTGGGCATTGGCACTGAAAATCGCTACGATCACATCGGCGACGTCGGGGTGAATCGCACCGAAACCCGCGCTTTTTTGTCCTCGCTGGGTCGATATCACGTCGAGGAACTGTCCGGCGCGCTCTATGGCGAAGCGACCTGGAAGCCGTTACCCGGCCTCAGGCTAACCGGAGGCCTGCGAGGCGATTACTACCACTACACCGTCCGCGCGCGCGACGCCATGGCGACCGAACTGGGAGCCGGCAGCGGACACGATTCGATCGTCTCACCCAAGGTATCGGCAGCCTACGAGATCGTCCCGCAGTTCGAAGTCTATGCCAACTGGGGCCGCGGCTTTCACTCCAACGACGTGCGCGGTGCGGTGAACGTGGAATCGCCCGTGCCCGTTCTGGTGCGCGGCACCGGCAAGGAACTGGGCGGGCGCCTGCAACTGGGCACCGTCTCACTGACCGCGACGTACTGGTGGCTCGACGTGGGCAGCGAACTGCGCTTCGTCGGCGATTCCAACGCGGTGGAGCCGACCGGCGCCAGCAAGCGTCATGGCTACGAGGTGGTCGGGTTCTGGCGCCCGCTGCCGTGGCTGGCGCTCGACGGCAGCTATGTCGCCAGCCACTCGCGCTACGACAACGGAGATCGCATTCCCAACGCGGTCGAGAACGCGGTCTCCGCCGGCGCGGCTATCGTGCTCGACCCCTGGGAGGCGAGCGTGCGCGTCCGGCATCTCGGCCCCTACCCGCTGATCGAGGACAACTCGCTGCGCGACAAAGGCAGCACGATCGTAAACGCCCGCGCCGCATGGAAGGGCCGCAAGATCGAGATCTACGGGGAGGTGCTGAACATCTTCGACAGCCGCGACAAGGACATCGCGTACTACTACGAGTCCTACATCCCGGCGTTCGACACCAATGGCCCGGTCGAGGGACGTCTCAGCCGCGTGATCGAACCACGCACGTTCAAGATCGGCGCACGCTACACGTTCTGATCACCAGCCACGCCCTGTCCCGTCATTCGACGGGATAGAGTGTCGGTTGCCGCTTATCCGGGCCATGATCCGGGGATGCGTGCTACGCTTCGTGTACATCTACACCGTACCGCAGGAAGCGACGAGCGAGACCATAAGCGACATTGAGGCCTGTCTTGCGGCTGGCGCATACAACCCGCCAACTGGCCTCAGCCTGCCGCTGGACCGGATCGTGGGGCGCATGCAGGGTTGGAAGAAAGGCCGATCAGGCTGAATGTGCACTCGCCATCTCGGAAGCGCTGCGCGCATCAAAGGTTCGGCCCAGGTCAGCGAGCTTCACAGCACCCAGCCGGGCGACCAGCAAAGCCTCCGCCTCCGAAAGCGCCTCCGCCAGCGCCTCGTTGACAGCCGCCTCAACCGCGCAATCAGGATTGGAATGCTCGCTGCCGATAGCAAAGATGCGTGGTCCTCCTACCGCTCGATGTACGTCGAGGAGCGACACGGTCTCCAAGTCTGCCGCGATGGCCCAACCGCCACCATGCCCTTTTTCCGAGCGCACATACCCTGCCTCGCGCAGACCAGCCATCGTGCGTCGGACGACAACGGGATTGGTTCCCAGCATCTCTGCGATAGTTTCGGACGTCATTGCCCCCTCATGCCGCGCCATATGGAGCAGCACGTGGAGCATTCGCGAAAGGCGACTGTCATTACGCATATTTCGATTCTTCGCATTCCAGCCGGATTGGCAAGCATCATGTTTCACGATACTTATTATGTTACATGATTCGTGGAGCGTTCGAAATGCGAGAGTTCGAGAACCCTGATCACTGGGATGCTGCCGCTCGGCACTATGAGAAGACTGCGCACCCCTTCACTGCTCGCTATGCCGAGGCGGCGGTTGCGAGAATATCCCTCGGGTCCGACAGCCACGTGCTGGACATAGCCGCAGGCACCGGTGCTTTGGCACTGGCTGCCGCGCGAACAGGCGCGAAGGTGCTGGCAACAGACTTTTCTCCAGGCATGGTCGCTCGTATCGCCGCCACCGGTCACCCCAATGTCGAGGCCAAGACAATGGATGGGCAAAACCTTGCGCTCCCAGACGGAGGGTTCGACGCCGTCTTCTCGATCTTCGGGGTCATCATGTTTCCCGACTGGCGCAAGGGGTTGGCCGAAATGGCCCGCGTTACGCGCCCTGGCGGCCACGGCATCGTGGCAACCTGGCAACAACGCGGTGCCGCGACCTTTCTTCTGCTCGGAGATATCCGTCGAAAGCTCTTCCCCGGCCGTGATGGCATGGCAATGCCGGAAGCCGTCGGCGTCCTCAGCGATCCGGGGAACTTCGCTCGCGAAATGATCCTTGCGGGCTATCGCGATCCCCGGATCGAGCCAGTGACGCATGATTATGAGCTCGACGTCGGGGCACTCGACGATCCCGATACATTGTTCGGCATGTCGCCCGACTGGACGAGCCTCAATGATGGGGAAAAGGCAGAAGTTATTACCGAGGTCAGGCAGATGGCGGGCGAACGCTCCGTATTGCCGATCCCTTCAACCGCGCTGATCGTGGTCGCTCAGCGTTGATATGCCGGGATCGTGCGCGACTGGTCGGGATTGGAGAGCGCCGTACTCGACCCTTTTCGGGGGTCCAGCGATCGAGTTCCGCCATACAGATGTAGGCCATCGGCAGTTGCTAGTGCAGCGAGGGCCAAGCGAAGACTGAAGATCAAATATCTGCATGCTTCTCCTGCCTCTTCTCTTCTCCGGAAAGCCAGAGCAGGGACATCGGCAGCAGCAGGAGCATGAATGCGGTGGCGGAGATGATGCCGCCCACGATCACGCAGGCGAATGGTCGCTGCGTTTCGGAACCGATGCCTGTGGAGAGGGCCGCCGGCAGCAGGCCCAAACCGGCCATCAGCGCCGTCATAAGGATCGGCCGCAGGCGGTCGATGGCGCCTTCAAGCACGGCCACGCGATAGACATCGCCGTTCTCGTAGCGGTGCGTGATGTGCTCCAGCATGACGACACCGTTCTGCACCGATATGCCCGCCACGGCGATGAAGCCGACCGCTGCGGACACCGACATGTGGAGCCCCGCCAGCGCCAGCGCCGTGACGCCGCCGACCGTGGTGAAAGGCACCATCGCAAGGATCAGCAAGGCGGAGCGCACCGAGCGAAATGCACCGAAAAGCAGGATGAAGATGCCGAACAGCGCGATCGGCACGATCACCTCCAGACGCTGCATGGCGCGCTGCTGGTTTTCGAACTGGCCGCCCCAGGTCATCTGGTAACCCGACGGCAACTTGATCTTGTCCTTCACCGCCTTCTGCGCATCGACCACGAAGCTGCCCTGGTCGCGCCCGTCGACGTTGGCCTTGATCGCCACGTTGCGACTGCCGTTCTCGCGGCTGATGCGCGATGCACCGACCTGAACCGAGACTTGCGCGATTTCACCCAGCGAGATCGTGCCGCCCTGTGGCAGCGGCACCTGTAGATGCGAGAGATCATCCACCGCGTTGCGCTGATCCGGCGCAAAGCGCACGACGATGTCGAAGTTGCGATCCGCTTCGTAAGCGGTGCCGACCGTCGCGCCGCCGAAGGCGGTGGCGATGGCGGTGTTGGCATCGTCTGCGTTGAGGCCGTAACGAGCCATCGCATCCCGGTCGAGCACGGCGCGCACTTCGGTCTGGCCGCCAATCTTCACGGCATCCACGTCCGACGCGCCCGGCACCGCAGCCACCACCCGCGCGGTCTGCTCGCCCAGTTGCTCCAGCACGTTGAGGTCCGGCCCGGTGATCTTCACCGAGATTTCGCCCTTCACGCCCGAAAGGCTTTCCTCGACGCTGTCTTCGATCACCTGGCTGAAATTGGTGGGTACGCCGGGGATCTTGTCCACCTGCTTGCGCATGTCATCCTCAAGCGCGGCCTTCGAGCCGAACTTGGAACGCCATTCGCTGCGCGGCTTGAGGTCGATCAGCATCTGCAGGCTGGACGGTCCCTTGGGGTCGGTCCCGTCGTCCGGGCGGCCGGTCTCGGAGCCGACATGCGCTACTTCCGGGTAGGAAAGCATGATTGCGCGCACACGCTTCTCGACCTTGCGCGTGGTCTCCATCGAGGCCGAGGGCGTGAGCTGGACGGTGAGCCAGATGTTGCCTTCGTCCAGCTTGGGCAGGAACTCAGAACCCAGACGCGGGATCATCAGGAAGGCCAGCACCAGCGCCAGCCCGGAGGCCACAACCACCGCCTTGGTGCGCGGCAGCGCCTTCTCCACCGTGCTGCGATACCCATCGCGCAGACGGTCCATCCAGACGATGTGCTTTTCCGCCATGTCGTAGCGTTCGACAAGGAAGCTCAGCACCGCCGGCAAGAACGAAAGCGTCAGCACCAGCGCCGCGCCCAGCGCAAAGGACAGCGTCAGTGCAACCGGCGAGAACATCTTCCCTTCCACGCGCTGGAAGGTGAAGATCGGCACGAAGGCCATGATGATGATGGCCTTGGAGAACAGGATCGGCCGCGCCAGGTTGGCCACCGTGTTGCGCAGCACCTGGTTGCGCCGGATCCTGTCCGGCTGCACGCCCCCGTGCCGCGCCGCTTCCAGCGACAGCGCGACCATCAGCGCCTCCACCAGCACAACGGCAGAGTCGATGATGATGCCGAAGTCCACCGCGCCCATCGAGATCAGGTTGGCGGGCACGTTCACCGTATTGAGGCCCGCGAAGGCCGCCAGCAGTGCCAGCGGAATGATCGCCGCGACCACCAGCGCCGCGCGCCAGTTGCGCAGGAACACCAGCAGCAACACCGTCACCAGAGTGGCGCCGACGACGAGGTTTTCCGCCACCGTCTCCACGGTCTTGTCGAGCAGCTTGGTGCGCTGGTAGGTCGCGCGGATCTGGATCGGCGGCTTGCCCGTGCGCTTCGCATCGGCCTGGAACTGCGCGTTCATCTTGTCCACCGCGTCGCGCACGCCCTGCACCACCACGGCGGCGTTCTGGCGCTTGACCATGGTGACGATGCCTTCGCTGACATCGTCCTTGTGGTCGTAGGCAACCATGCCGCTGCGTTCGGGCGTGCCGATCTGCACGTCGCCCAGATCGCGCACGCGCACGGTATTGCCGTTCTGCGCGCGGACCACGGTGTTACCGACGTCGTCGATCGACTTGTAGAGGCCGACCCCGCGCACCACGACGACTTCGTCGCCGCGCGGGATCACGCCGCCGCCAACGTTTGAGTTCGCCTTGCCCACGGCGGTCTGCACGTCGGCCACGGTGACACCGTAGCGCTTGAGCAGATCGGGGCGGACGAGGATCTGGTACTGCTTGATGCTGCCGCCGAAGCTGGTGACATCCGCCACGCCAGGCACCATGCGCAGCGTCGGACGTACCACGAAGTCCTGAATCGCGCGCGCTTCGTAGAGCGGCATGTCCGCCGGCTTGTCCAGCACGTAGCGATAGACTTCGCCGACCGCGGTGGACAGCGGCGCCAGGCTGGGCGTTACGCCGGCGGGCAGATTGGCGTCCCGCAGCTTTTCCAGCACCTGCGAGCGGGCGAAGTAATCGTCCGTGCCGTCGTTGAAGATCAACGTGACCACTGACAGCCCGGTGATCGAGACCGAGCGGATGTCGTTCACGCCCGGCGTACCCGCCAGCGCGCGCTCGATCGGCAGCGAGATGGACCGCTCCATCTCCTCCGGCGCCTGCCCGGCCTGCTGGCTGATGACCACGACCTGCACGTCCTGCACGTCGGGGAAAGCCTCGATCGGCAGGCTCATCACCGCGCGGCCGCCGACGATGATCAGGGCCACGACCATGACGATCACGAAGATCCGCTTCTCGACGACGAAGCGGGCCAGTCTTTCCAACATCGGATCAGCCCCCGGAAAGCTGGGCGTTGAGCAGCAGCGCACCTTCGCCGACGATGCGTTCGCCGTTGCGGATGCCGGACGTCACGTAGGAGAAGC